>CAJWMM010000075.1 GCA_913043035.1 uncultured Gammaproteobacteria bacterium
AAAGTATAAATTTAGCAAATTATATTACATACTTAAGACTAGTTATAACGATCACATTACTAGTTTTAATATTATTTAGGAGTGATGTTGATAATATGTATTATTCACTTCATATTACACTCTTCTCTTTTTTAGTTTTCATAATGGACTGGCTGGATGGTTATGTTGCTAGAAAATTGAAACAAATTACAGACTTTGGATTCTTGTTTGATCAAGAAGTAGATAATATATTTTTATTTGTACTCGTTCTGTCAATCACTCTAAATTACAGTGAATTATACTTCTTATGGCTAATTCCTTTATTAAGATATATCTTTCTTCTAATGAAGTACGTATTTGTATGGATGAGATCAGATCTTTATGACAGTATGAGACGAAAATCTATATGTGCAGTTACAACTTTTTTGTTAATTGTATGTAATCTTGAGTTTTTATCATTTTTTTTAATAGAACTTCTTAGTATAATTAGTATATCAATCATAGTATTTTCGTTTATGAAAGACATTCTATGGTTATACAGGAGGAATAATGCTTAGATTTACTATATGCTTAATATTAATGTTTTCATTTCAACATCTACTTGCTGATGACAAGAAATACACAATAGATGATTCTCATTTTAGCCTTGGTTTTTTAGTAGAGCACGCAGGCTACTCTAAAACTCTCGGCTTATTTAAACATATTGAGGGTGATTTTATTTATGATGAATCATCCAATAGTGTGAAGAATTTATCAATTATCGTAAATACCGATAGCGTTTTTACCAACCATGAAAAAAGGGACTCTCATTTGAGAAGTCCAGATTTTCTGAACACAGATCAATATCCGACAATGGCTTTTGAGGTGAAGGAATATGCGTTAAACGATACGCCGGGGCAAATTAAAGGTAATTTGACACTTCTAGGTATCACAAAACCAATCAACCTTGATTTCAAAATTAATAAAATAGCCCAATATCCATTCAGGGTAGGTCTGAGTAAACCTATGGTAATGGGTGTATCAGCTAGCACAAGTTTTAAGAGATCTGACTATGGAATGAGTTACGCTCTAGAAAAAGAACTTGTAGGAGATGAGATTGAGTTGATAATTGAGTTTGAAGCTCGTCAGGAATAACATGCGCTTGAAAGAAATACAACTCAACTCAAAAGAGTTAAGAAATTATGTCGATCTTGTTGGATATGAGAAAGATCAAACGCTAAATGATCTTAGGGAGGTTACTAAGTCGCTCGGTGATGCATCGATAATGCAAATAGGGTCTAGTCAAGGTAAGCTTATTGAAATCATATGTAGACTTGGTAGTTTTAGTAAGTGCATAGAAATTGGAGTATTTACTGGATATAGTTCTATTTGTATAGCCAAGGGAATGGTTGATCAAGGTAAATTGTATGCTATTGATCCATCAGAACAATATACAAAAATAGCACGCGAATTTTGGAAAAAAGCAGGTGTTGATAAAAAAATAGAACTAATTCTAAGCGAAGGCAATGAGGTTCTTGATAATTTTTTAAATAAAGGTCAAAAAGAAGAATATGATTTCGTCTTTATCGATGCAGATAAAGCCAACTATATTGACTATTACGAAAAATCAATGCTATTGATTAAATCAGGGGGATTGATAATGATTGATAATACTGTTTGGAAGGGCAAAGTGCTTGATCCTAGCGACAAGTCTGAAAGTACATCCACTATTAGAAAACTTAATGATACAATAGCAAGTGATAAGCGTGTAAGACATTGCATGTTAACAATGTATGACGGGATGACGATATGTCAAAAAAAATAATAAGTGTACTAAG
The DNA here is from genome assembly GCA_913043035.1 of uncultured Gammaproteobacteria bacterium. Lineage (GTDB taxonomy): Bacteria > Pseudomonadota > Gammaproteobacteria. Next base: position 1,797 of record CAJWMM010000075.1, read on the forward strand.
TTTTTATAAATTTATAAAACTACAATCATTAGAAATATTAAAAAAAGAAATTTATCGTTTTATGTCACAAAGAGATATTCATGGAACTATTATACTTTCATCTGAGGGAGTTAATATAAATATATGTGGTAACGAGGATAAAATTGAAGAATCAAAAAAATTTCTTCTGAGAAGATTGAAAATACATAAGGTTTTTTTTAATGAAGATACGATTAACGAAATTGCTTTTACTAAGTTAAAAGTTAAGATTAAAAATGAGATTATTAAATTAGGTTTCCATTTGCAGCAGAATCAAATACTAGATCATGAGCATATTGATTCATCAAAATGGGATAAATTGATATCCGGTGGTACAATCATCATTGATACAAGGAATAAATTTGAGTATTTGATGGGTAGTTTTAAAAATTCAATTAATCTAGATTTATATAATTTTAGTGACCTAGAGAATAAAATTGACAAGCTCTCGTTGCCTGCAAAATCTAAAGATATAGGAATATTCTGTACAGGTGGCATAAGGTGTGAAAAAGCTTCACTGGTTTTAAGAAAGCTAGGGTATAAAAAAATCTATCAACTACATGGCGGTATTGTCAATTATCTGCGAGAGAAGCCAAGCAGTACAAACTGGCAAGGTGAATGTTTTGTTTTCGATGATAGAATTACCTATTAGAAATAATTAATTAATCAGTATTTTATCTACAGAAATCTCGGTGTTATTGTAATTTTTAAGGCTTATCAAGTCAGACTGGTACACAGTTTTCATCTCAGTATTTACAAAATCTTCATTACTAGTTTTTATGAGAAGAGTAACCTCTGTTGGTAATTGGTCAGTATTATTTATCATTATGTTGTTATCTGATATAAGAATCTCCGAGACTATTTGCGCACTTTTCATCCGTTTGACGGCAAATGGAGCTGGTTTATCTGATCTTAGTATAAAAAAAACATTTTTAGACTGCTGAAGAGTTGAAATAACATCCTCAGATAATTTTATCTTTACCATATGAGCAATTTGTGTGTTTTTATTTAGATCATCTAAAGCTTTCTTGTATGAATCTTTGTTACCAATATTTGGATTTTCAATAACTTTGCTAAGAACAAGTTTAGTTATTTCAACATCATTAATTTCAAATAAGTAATTAAGGTACATATTATAATTATTCACATCATTATAATCAGTTTTTACTAGTTGTTCGTACGTATTAATTATCTCGAGCTTATTTTTTTTCGCATCAATTTTTCTAAGTACAAATATATAATCTAATAATAAATCAGGGTCATCACTTTTCATCGATATCGCTTTCTTAAAGAACTGTGCAGACTGGGAAAATTCATTAATTAACATGTAAGACTTACCTAACATTATATTCCCTCTCAGATTGTTTGGTTCATTTCTTACCTGCTCCTCTAAAATTGGAATATTATTTTTTATGATTTTTATGTTTTCTCTTATTTTCATATTCCTTTCGGATAATTTGGAATATTCATCTTTAAGGTGAATGCCGGATTCTATCTGGAAAACAACGATTAATCCGGCAGTAATGACAAAGAAAGGTAGGACTAACCTTAAATTTTTCAAGTTGATTTGAGATTTCTCTCCAAAGTTTTTATATAAATAGAAAATATATATAATGCTAATTATGGCGAATATAACAAAAATCATTATCTCACTCCCTTTTTGAATAATAGAAATGTAATAATTATCATAAATAATAATGGTCCAAACCATAAGACTATATTCTGCTTATTTACTGGAGGATCATATAAGATAAAACTACTGTATCTATCAGCCATAAATTGTTTTATTTCACTTTCACTTTTTCCATTTTTAATCATCTCTTTTATTTTATTTCGCAAATCAACTGCCAGAGGTGCCTCTGATTCAGCTATATTTTGATTTTGACATACCATACACCTGACTTCTTTAATTAAGGAGTTGTAAAGTGACTTTTCATCTAATTGTAAATCAGAGATTGTTATTGATGAATATGAGAGTATTAGAATACTAAAACTTATTTTGATTAGCTTTCTGGATTTTTGGAAGAATATTATTTTTAAATATTTTCTCATCAATTGCACCTATAAATTTGTCTATAATAATTCCTTTTTTGTCAATTATAAACGTTTCTGGAACTCCATAAACCCCCATTTCAAGACCTAATTCACCATTTATGTCATGAATATTAAATAGGTATGGATTACCATAAATCGCTAACCAACCTAATGCGTCGCTCCGATTATCTTTGTAATTTATGCCAATTATATCTATGCCCTGTTTCTGAATGTCTTTTAAAAGCATGTGTTCTCTCGTGCATTCTAGACACCAACTAGCCCACACATTTATAAGAAAAGCATTTTTAGGAAAGTACTGAGAGTTTACAAGAT
>CAJWMM010000076.1 GCA_913043035.1 uncultured Gammaproteobacteria bacterium
TAATTTTGTTCCCTTAGGCGCAGAAAGCATAAGAAGTTTCATAATACTCTTCGCATCTGCAATTTTCCCCCCATTCCTTATTTGTATGTTACATTTATAATTATTAGTAAGGGTAACAATTTTTGCAGCTGCTCGTGCATGTAAGCCCAGTTTGTTAATTATCGTTATTCTTTTTTCCATCTTTAATCTATTTTCATTACCCCATCTTTGCCACCCTCTATTGCTTTTTCTGTAAGTACTTTTAGTGATAGTTTTGGATAATTGAAAATGTTGAGGAGCATAGACAAGTTTATGCCTGATACAACATTAACTGTTTTATTATTACAGAACTCTTTTGCAATATTACTTGGAGTTGATCCAAACATATCTGTTAATACTAGTACACCCTTCCCACTATCCAAGACTCTCACGTATTGTTGTGCTAACCTACTAATATCTACAGGTTTATCGTAATGATCAATAGCAAGTATTTCTGTTCTAAATGGTATCGATCCATATGTTGATTTTGCGGCCAACAATAGTTGTAAACCAATATCATTATGTGTCAGTAATAATAAACCAACCATTAATTTATATCCCTGTGTTTTATTATAATTTTATTATATTTACTCTTGAGTGATTTATAAAGTTTTTCTGTAATATACACTGATCTGTGATGACCGCCAGTGCATCCAGTAGAAATTGTGAGATAGTTTCTATCGCTTTTTAATATTTTTGGTATCCATGTGTTTAAAAAAGATAATACACTCTTAAGCATTCTTGGAGTTTGATCATCATCTTCTAAAAAATTTATTATTTTTTTATGTTTACCATTTAAATCCCTAAGTTTTTCGTCCCAAAAAGGATTTTTGAGACATCTGACATCAAAAACAAAGTCACTATCCTCAGGTATGCCATATTTGTACCCAAAGGATTGAAGTTGAATCAGTATATCATTTTTGTGTTTTACACTTTTAACGAAAGTAATAATGGAATCTTTAAGATCAGACGGGATTAACTTATCAGTATCTATAATTAAGTCAGATTTTTCTTTAAGAAATTTTAAAAAATTCATTTCTTTTTTAATTGATTCATTCAATGATATAATTTTCGATGATAAGGGATGTAAACGTCTTGTTGCATTGAACCTAGATGAGAGTATCCTTGTTGATGCATGTAAATATATAGTCGTATTAGATATATTTTCATTCAAGAAAAAATCATACATATTATCGATATCAGAAACTATATTCTTCGCCATTTTCATTGAACGTATATCTATGCTTATTGCTATCTTATCTATTGGAACGTCACTTTTAAAAGAAGATTTTACAATTTCAATTACCATATTAGGGGACAAATTATCAATACAGTAATAACCTAAATCCTCAAGCGAGTGCAGAGCGCTAGTTTTTCCAGAGCCAGACAAACCAGTAATAAGAATAACTCGTTTGACATTTTTTTTCATGATTTCAAATTATTCTTAATAAGATCTAGAATTTCTTGTTCATCTGACATACCTCTAATTTTTTGGGTCAGGGCTTCGCTATCTGCAAGTGAAGCAACTTTAGATAGTATCTCTATATGAGAATCTTCTTTCGTATCTGGAACAATTAGAGAAAATATTAGATCAACTTTCTTTTTATCTAAAGCATCAAAATCTATACCTTCAGACAATTTCATAAATAAGATTTTAGGCGACTTGATATCTGGGATTCTAGCGTGTGGTATAGCAATGCCTTTTCCAAAAGCAGTACTTCCAAGCTTTTCCCGTTCATATAGTTTATCAAAAATTGTATCTTTTTGGTTATCATCACCATTTGCTAAATTTTTACTTATTGTCTCGAGAATATTTTTTTTACTTTTTGATTCAATATTTATAAGAATTGAATCCCCAGTTATTAAGTCCGCAACATTCATATTATTTAATTCTCCGATCAGTTGATGACGATATGCCCATTGACTCTCTATATTTAGTTATTGTTCTACGCGCAACTTTTATACCATTATCAGAAAAACTTTTTGAGATCTGTGAATCACTCATTGGAGATCTTGCGTCTTCATCATTAATTAATTTCTTAATCATTTCTTTTATTGTGACAGACGATAATTTTTTCCCATAGTTTGTTTCAATCTCAGAAGAGAAAAAATATTTTAATTCATATAAACCTCTAGGTGTCTGTATATATTTGTTACTTGTAGACCTTGATATGGTAGATTCATGAACATTTAATATTGAAGCTATATCTCTTAAAATAAGTGGCTTTAAAGCTATTTCACCATGTATAAGAAAATCTTCTTGTTTTTTCATTATAATTTTAGCTACTCTATGAATAGTTAAGTTCCTATTATTCAATGCTTTCAAAAAAAATTTCGCATCTTGAAGATTATTCTTAATATACGTAATGTCCTTTTTATTTTTTACATTAGTTAGTAAACCCTCATACATTTTATTAATCCGTATTTTTGGATTAATCTCTGGGTTTAACTCTGTAGACCATTCACCGTCTTTTTTGTATATGATAACATCAGGTGTTATATGCTCTTGTGGAAGTTCCGATGATATTATATTTCCTGGTCTTGGATTCAATGAAATAATAATATTCGCTATATCTTTATCTTCGCCTTTAATTTTTTCAATTTCATCAGAGAAAACTTTAAAATTCGATAATTTTGTCATAGAGTTAGTCTCTAGCTTTTTAATAATATTCTTAGCTTCATCGTATTTTTTATTATCTTTATAATAATGCTCTAATTGTATAAGCAAGCAGTCACAGAGTGATTTTGCTCCTACACCTATAGGATCAAGATGCTGAATTTTGTGGAGTACAGCAAATATTTCCTGATAGTTTATATCTTCGTTTTTATTTAATTGAACAAATATTTCATCTAAACTGATCGTCAAAAATCCACTATCATCAATATATTCAATAATTGTATATGCTATTAACTCGTCTATTTTATTCAGCGTAGACATCTTGATTTGCCATACTAAATATTCTCTTAGTGTCTGACTTTTTGCTGGAGTTTGCTCAATAAAATCATCACTAGTACTCGTTGAAGAAAAATCATTATTCTTATGGACTACAGATAAGTTCTGTTGAGGAAGATCCTGATAATTAAGTACTGTTTCATTCTCTAGAAATGGATTATTCAGTAACTTTTCATCTATTTCTTTTTGTAAGTCATGAGTATTGAGTTGAAGTAATTTTATCGCCAGTTGAATCTGCTGCGTCATTGTAACCTTGTTTGATAAGTTAACAGATTGTTTAATCTTGATACTCATAACTTAAAATTATCACCAAGGTATACATTCTTAACAAGCTGACTTTTTACAATTTCCTTAGGCTTGCCATATGCAATTACTTTTCCATCACTAAGTATATATGATTCATCACAAACTTTTAATGTCTCCCTAACATTATGATCAGTTATCAAGATCCCAATTTTTGATTTGGCAAGTGATTTAATTATTTTTTGTATTTCAATAACAGATAATGGGTCGATCCCAGCAAAAGGTTCGTCTAGAAGTAGGAATTTTGGTTCTATAGCTAATGCTCGAGCAATCTCGACTCTGCGTCTTTCGCCACCTGATAAGCTAGCACCGTTATTTTTTGTAATTTTACTTATTTGAAGCGTTTCAATTAGATTATCAAGTTTTGTAATTTGATCTTTTTTAGAAAGATCCTTTTTAACTTGAAGAATAGCCAGAATATTTTCTTCAACTGTTAAATTCTTAAAGATTGACGCTTCCTGGGGAAGATAACTGATTCCTAAATTTGATCTTGTATGCATAGGTAGTGAAGTTACAATTTGATCATCAATCTTGATTTCTCCACTATCAGATTTAATTAGACCAACTAACATATAAAATGTAGTTGTTTTACCAGCACCATTAGGACCAAGCAAACCTACGATCTTTCCTGTACCCACGTTAACAGATACGTTGTCTACTACCTTTTTTCCAGTATATTCTTTTGTAAGATTTGAGCATGTTAACATTGTCATTTTAATTGCTTCTCTTAGTACGCAGTATAGTCTTAACTCGTTCCGTTATTTCTTTTTTATTTGTGTTTTTTTCTTTTGAGACCGTCCAAGTTTTTCTATTAAGATTATATATCATTCTATCACCAGATATTTGTTCACTTTTACCATTTTCCGATGATATCCTCTTGGCATTTGATAGTATCTCAACGTA
>CAJWMM010000077.1 GCA_913043035.1 uncultured Gammaproteobacteria bacterium
AAGCATAGCAAGACTTGCAGAAACTCCACCCATTGTTGGGTCTGTCATGACAGAAATATAAGGTAATTTATTTTCTGATAATTTATTGAGTGATGAACTTGTTTTTGCCATCTGAAATAAAGAGAAAAGAGACTCTTGCATTCTAGCTCCTCCACTTGCAGAAAAGCATAGGAGTGCCACAGAGGTATCTAAGCATCTACTTATTGCTTTGGAAAATTTTTCTCCGACAACAGATCCCATCGAGCCTCCAAAAAAAGAATATTCAAAAAAACAAGCAATCACTGGCACTCTATTAACCTTACCCTCATAAACAACAAGAGCGTCAACCTCGCCAGTCTTTTTTTGAGTTGATGAAAGTTTATCTTTGTATTTTTCTTTATCTTTAAAATTTAGCATGTCAATTGGTTTGATATCTGTGAGAATTTCGTGTTTATCGTCTTTATCTAAAATAACATCAGCTCTTTTTCTGGCAGATATCCTTCCATGATAATTGCACTTTGGGCATACATTTAGATTTTTTTCAAATTCTGCACGATATATAACCGTCTCACAACTTGCGCATTTGTGCCAAAGCCCCTCGGGAACGGATGCTTTGTTTTCCTTACTAGCACGAATTCTTGATGGTAATATTTTGTCTAGCCAGCTCATTTGTTCACTATAGATGTTTTAATTTTTTTAGCATATTTATTAATATTATCAACCATTCTATGTTTATTATGAAGATTTTCTTCAATTATTTTTACAAATGAACTTCCAATAATAACACCATCAGATATTTGTGAAATCTTCTTAGCTGTTTGCTTATCTTTTATTCCAAAACCCACAACAACAGGAAGATCATTCTTATTGATCTTTTTGATCATATCAATACTTCGTTCAACAGACTTAATGTTAGAGATTTTAGAGCCGGTAATACCTTTAAGTGATACATAATATAAATAACCTTTGGAAGCTTTTACTATAGCCTCTAACCTTGATTTATTAGTAGTTGGTGATGCAAGATGAATGTTACAGATATTATTCTCTTGCAATACTGATGATAACACTGATGATTCCTCTGGAGGAGAATCTACTACGAGCACTCCGTCAACACCTGACTGGGCAGCTGTTTTAGAAAATTTCTTGTATCCTATATTTTCTATTGGATTTAAATAACCCATTAATACCAGTGGAGTTATTTTATTTTTTTTCCTAAATTTTGTACAAACATTAAAAACATCATTTAAATTTATATTTTTTTTGAGAGCTCTTTCGATTGATTTTTGTATTACAGGTCCATCCGCAATTGGATCTGTGAAAGGAACACCTAATTCAATGAGATCAACGCCAGAATTAACAAGAATATTCATTATTTTGATGGTCGTACTTATGTCAGGATCACCACATACTACATATGCAATAAATACTTTTTTTTTATTATTCCTAAAAGTTTTTTCGATTCTATTCATAGAGTCATTTGAGTCATTTTAGTAATTGTATCTATGTCTTTATCGCCTCTACCAGATAAATTAATCAAAATATTTTTATTTTTACGTTTCTTCGCAATCTTAAATGCATATGCTAAAGCATGAGCTGTTTCTAGCGCGGGTATAATCCCCTCTTTTTCAGTTAGGTAATAGAATGCTTTCAAGGCTTCCTTGTCTGTGACGGATACATATTGTACACGCTTATTATCTTTGAGCCATGAGTGTTCTGGGCCGACACCAGGATAATCTAATCCAGCTGAAATAGAGTGTGTAGATTGGATCTGGCCATTCTCATCTTCCATAATATATGTTCTGTTTCCATGGAGGACGCCAGGTTTACCTTTATTGAGAGGAGCGGCATGCTTTCCTGTGGAAAGACCATACCCACCTGCCTCAACACCAACTATCTCAACATCATCGTTTAGAAATGGATGGAATAATCCGATGGCGTTAGATCCACCTCCAACACATGCAATTAAAATATCTGCTTTCTTCTTGTATACAGACATCATCTGTTTTTTTGACTCGTGCCCTATGATAGATTGAAAATCTCTCACAATCATTGGATATGGATGTGGACCAGCAACTGATCCGATTATATAGTGTGTATCATCAACATTTGAAACCCAATCTCTCAAAGCCTCATTAAGCGCATCTTTAAGTGTCTTAGATCCTGAAGTAACAGGGATCACTTCAGCGCCAAGTAATTTCATTCGATATACATTTATTTTCTGTCTTTCAATATCTTCCTCGCCCATATATACAACACATTTAATATTATATTTGGCGCAGGCTGTTGCAGTGGCAACTCCATGTTGTCCAGCTCCTGTTTCAGCAATTATTCTAGTTTTTTTCATTGCTTTTGCTAGTAGCACTTGGCCCATCGCATTATTGATTTTGTGAGCGCCGGTATGATTCAAATCCTCTCTCTTTAGATAAATATGGGAGGATCCTAATTCTTTACTTATTCTAGATGCATAATATATTGGGGTAGGGCGTCCGACGTACATTGTTAACTCTTTTGTTAACATTTGTCTGAATTTAGCTGATTTAGCAATTGTGGTATAAGCTTTTAATAACTCTTTCAGAGGATACATTAATGTTTCAGAAACAAACATGCCTCCGTATTCATCGAAATGTCCATCTTTGTTTGGTAATTTAGGTAAATTAATTTTCTTCATTATCTAACTATCATTTGTCCTTACAATATTTACAAAACGCTCCATTTTCTCATGATCTTTTTTGCCAGTATCATACTCCAGGCCACTACTAACATCTAAACCCTTGGGTTTGTATGTTACCAATAAATCGTTGATGTTTTCAAGATTTAATCCACCTGCTACTAGGTATTTACTAGTTTTGATAATATCTTGTAAAGCTTGTTCGTTAATTAGCTTAGACCAATCAAATCTTGTGCCTGTGCCACCTTTCTGATCACATATCTGAGTATCAAATAAAGTCATTGATGCATTCTTAATCAATGATTGATCAACTACTATTTGCTCTGAACCAACATGTATGGTCTTAATAAAGGGAGTACTAAAAGATTTACAGTATTCATAACTCTCAGAACCATGAAATTGTAAATAATCTAGACTTCTAACATTCATAATCTCATTCACGTATTCAACTGGTTGATCCATGAATACACCTACTAGTGGTTTAGTAATTTTTAAAGATGCTATTTCTTTTAATCTCTCTTCATTTACAAATCTCGGGCTTTTAGATGTAAATATTAAACCTAGAAGATCAATATCAAGTGAGTCTGCATAGACTAGATCATCAATTTTATTCAATCCACAAAATTTAATGCAAGTTCTACTCATTAGCCTATGTTAACATGTTTGATTAGATTTAAATATCTAGATGGCTATACTAAATTTGTCATCTAAATTGATATTATATTGACTAGGGTATCTTATTTTTAAAAGGTATAAACCATGAGGTGGGACGCTTAAGCCTATTTTTCTCCTATCACAAGCTTCGATAAGCCGATTTATATCTTTCAAAGGTATATTAGAAGTTCCAATATCAATCAAAAAACCAACAATGTTTCTTACCATATGATACAAAAAACTATTTGCAGTGATATCAATTATAATGATATCTTTTTTTGATTTTATAGTTATTGCTTTGATAGTTTTTACAGGAGATGGAGAGACACAACCTGATCCTCTAAATGTACTAAAGTCTCTTTTGCATTTGAGATACTTAAAAGACTTCTCAATTCTTGAGAGATCAATTTTTTTATTCATATGAAAAAAATTTTCATTAAATGATATTAGTTGATAAGGTCTATTTATAATTAGATATCTATACGTTCGATCTATTACGCTAAATCTTGCATGAAATTTTTCATCAACATTAAATATATCTTTCACTAAAATATCATCTGGGAGAAAACTATTAATTCCTCTGATCCAATTCAACTTGCTTCGTTTTGTGTTAGTATCAAAATGAATGATTTGCATAAATGCATGGACTCCTGTGTCAGTTCTACCACCACAAGCAGTCTTAACAGAGTGATTAGCTATCTTTGATATAGCCCTATCAACATGATACTGAATTGTTTTTTCTTTATGATGTTTTTGGATCTGCCATCCGAAATAATTAGTGCCTTTATACTCTACGCATAGTGCTAATCTCATTTCCTTAATTGCATGAATAAAAGTTTTGCTTCGTGTTTCTCATGCTCTGTTCCAGTTT
>CAJWMM010000078.1 GCA_913043035.1 uncultured Gammaproteobacteria bacterium
CCAAATAAATTTTTATCTAAAATTGCAAGCGAGTGGAACAAACCAAATGGTCAGTATTGTATTACTATTAGTATGATAGATGAATTCATGTTTAGCTTACCAGTAAGAAAAATAATTGGTGTTGGCGAGAAAACTGAAAAGAAACTCAATAGTATTAGTGTGAAAACATGTGGAGATCTTCAAAATATAAGTTTGATAGATCTTAAGTCTAACTTTGGAAAATTTGGCTCTACATTATACAACCTTTGTAGAGGTATAGATGAAAGAGATGTGGTGTCTGATAGGGACTCAAAAAGTCTTAGTGTTGAGGATACATATGCAATTGACTTAAAGTCGAGAGAAAAGTGCATAATCGAACTTATGAAAATATTCAAAAAACTTCAACAAAGATTAGATGAGAAAAAATATATAGATAAAAAAATTAAATCTTGCTTTATCAAAGTTAAATATAATGATTTCAAAACATCAAGCCATCAAACAATATGTGTGTTACCAAAAATTGAAAACTACTTAAAATTACTTGACAAGGCAATCAAAAAAAAGAGTAAACCAATAAGATTATTAGGTGTAGGTGTGATTTTTGACAACAGGCCTCAGCTTAACTTAAATATCTATTAAATATTACTAGCATTATTATTTTTTTTTACATATTATAAATATTACTTGATTGAGGGGTAATTAATGAAATTTGAAACAATTGCAGTCCATGGAGGGTATTCACCTGAACCCACTACTAATGCAGTGGCGGTGCCAATTTACCAAACAACTTCATACTCATTTAGAGATACTCAACATGGTGCAGATTTATTTGATTTGAAAGAAGCGGGTAATATTTACACTCGTATAATGAATCCTACTTCTGATGTACTAGAAAATAGAGTAGCGGCACTTGAAGGCGGAGTTGGAGCTCTCGCTCTTGCATCTGGGTCTGCAGCAACAACCTACGCAATTATGACAATATGCGAGGCAGGTGACAACATTGTGAGTACCAGTACTTTATATGGAGGAACTTGGACGTTATTCGCACATCAACTACCAAGATTTGGAGTAGATGTAAAATTTGGCGATCATGACAAAATAGATCAAATGGAGAAGTTGATCGATTCAAAAACAAAAGCGATTTTTTGTGAGTCTATCGGTAACCCTGCTGCAAATGTAGTTGATGTTCCAAAGATGGCTAAACTCGCCCACAAACATAATATCCCACTTATCGTTGATAATACCGTCCCAACACCTTATATATTCAGGCCAATTGAACATGGTGCAGATATAGTTGTCCACTCTCTAACAAAATACATGGGGGGTCATGGAACAACAATTGGCGGAATCATAGTAGATTCTGGAAAGTTTCCATGGGATAAAAATAAACGCAAATTTAAAAGATTAAATACACCTGATATGTCATATCATGGCGTAGTTTTCACAGAGGCAGCTGGACAAGCAGCATTTATTGTGGCTGCTAGAACTGTAGCACTAAGAAACATGGGGGCAGCAATATCTCCATTTAATAGCTTCTTAATACTTCAAGGGATTGAAAGTTTAGCAGTGAGGATGGATAGACATTGCGAAAATGCTGTTAAAGTATCTAATTTTCTTTTAAAAAATCCGAATGTTACATGGGTAAATTATCCTGGAATACCAAGTAGTCCAGATTTCCCTCTAGTAAAGAAAATTATGGGTGGGAAAGCATCAAGTGTTTTGAGTTTTGGCATTAAGGGTGGAAGAACTAATGGTGGTAAATTCATTGATAATTTAAATCTTGTAACTAGATTAGTTAATATCGGTGATGCTAAATCATTAGCATGTCACCCTGCTTCAACCACTCATAGACAACTATCAAAGAATGAGCTGAAAAAAGCAGGCGTGCCAGAAGACTTGGTTAGATTATCAATAGGTATAGAAAATATTGATGATATTATTGATGATATAACGCAAGCTCTCGATTCCGTATTTAAAAAAAATAAGAAAAAGAGTTAATTATTTTTTAATATAGATTTCTTTGCCTAACTTTTTAAACTCCAGAGACTTCTCATCTAAGCCAAAGCTTATAGCAACGCCATGGTCGTTTAAACCATTCTTTTCAGCATAATTGCGTATATCCTGTGTAATTTTCATTGAACAAAAGTGAGGGCCGCACATAGAACAAAAATGAGCAACTTTCGCGCTCTCTTGTGGCAAAGTTTCATCATGCATCTCTCTTGACTTATAAGGATCTAATCCAATATTAAACTGGTCTTCCCAACGGAATTCAAATCTTGCCTTCGAAAGTGCATTATCTCTGTACTGGGCAGTGGGATTACCTTTTGATAGATCTGCTGCGTGCGCAGCAATCTTATATGCAATCATGCCGTCTTTAACATCATCTTTATTCGGTAAGCCCAAATGCTCTTTTGGCGTAACATAACATAAAACAGATGTGCCATATGCTCCAATATTTGCTGCTCCAATAGCTGATGTAATATGATCATATCCAGGAGCTATATCTGTGACCAAAGGACCAAGAGTATAAAATGGTGCATCGAAACACACCTCTTGCTCTTTTGTAACATTCTCTTTAATTTTATGGATAGGTATATGACCTGGGCCTTCGATCATTACTTGTACATCATGATCCCAAGAATATTTGGTTAATTCTCCCAGTGTTTCTAGCTCAGAGAATTGAGCATCATCGTTTGCATCTGCAATGCTTCCAGGACGAAGGCCATCACCTAAAGAAAAGCTTATATTATAGGATTTCATAATTTGACATATATCATCAAAATTTGTGTATAAGAAGTTTTCTTTGTGGTGAGCCAGACACCATTTAGCGATAATGGAGCCTCCTCGAGAAACTATGCCAGTTAATCGATTCATAGTTTTAGGTATATATCTCAATCTTACCCCCGAATGAATAGTAAAATAATCAACACCTTGCTCTGCTTGCTCAATTAACACTTGTCTAAAAACTTCATAATCTAAATCTTCTGGCTTTCCATTAACTCTCTCTAATGCCTCATAGATAGGAACAGTGCCTATTGGGACAGGTGAATTTCTTATAATTCTCTCTCTAGTTTCATAAAGATCTTTTCCAGTTGATAAATCCATAACAGTATCTGCTCCCCATCGAACAGCCCATAAAAGCTTATCAACTTCTTCATCAATATCAGATCTAACAGGAGAATTACCTATATTCGCATTAACTTTCGTTAAGAAATTTTTACCTATTATCATTGGTTCTAATTCTGGATGATTTATATTTGATGGTATTATTGCTCTTCCGCTAGCAATCTCTTCTCTAACAAATTCGGGAGTAATTTTTACATTTTTGCTTAAAAACGGGTTCACGTTTTCTCTAATTGCAACGTATTCCATTTCTGATGTAATGATACCTTTTCTTGCATAATGCATTTGTGATACATTTGCACCTGGTTTTGCAACAAGTATATCTTTCAAATTCTCTTGTTTAGGTTGTGATGCATTCTTTAGTCTCAAAGAGGCGTTTCTTTTAGATGAAACAGTATCGTCTCGATTTTGAATCCATGAAGTCCTTGTCTGACGCAGTCCTCTATCTACATCAATTGTATAACTCTCATCTGTATACAGTCCTGTAGTGTCATAAACGTATATAGGTTTATTAATGATAGGGTTTTTATCCTTACTCATGGTAGGTGATAACTCTATCATCCTAGAAGGGACCTTTATTTGATCTGTGCTTCCTTGAGTATAATATTTTTTTGATTTCGGAAAATTTTTACTGTATTCCTTTATATCTATTTTTTGATTTTCAGACATAACTTTATAATATCATGTTTTAATTGACTTATACTATAACAATACTAAACTTACCATTGAAATGAAAGAACTGAATACTAGCAAAGACAAAATTAAGAATTATATGAGAACATTTAATATAATTGATGAGAGTGTGCTTGATATAATTTGTGATGTAAGAAAAGAGAATTATGCGCCTGATGAATATAAGTCTTTTGCTTATTCAGACTTTCAAATACCTCTTAATCACTCTGAGTTCATGCTCACATCGAATGTAGAAGGTACAATTTTGCAAGCCATGAAAATATCACATAATGACTCTGCTATAATTTTGGGCTCTGGTTCAGGTTATCTAGCTGCTTGTGTTTCAAAATTGGCAAATAAAGTCACGGCTGTTGATATTCACAGTGACTTTATTCGA
>CAJWMM010000079.1 GCA_913043035.1 uncultured Gammaproteobacteria bacterium
GATCGGCCTCTTTGATTACCTCGCCATCCATTTGAAGAACCAATCGTAAAACTCCGTGCGCGGCTGGATGTTGAGGTCCGAAATTCATTGTAAAGTTCTTAAATTCCTTCATTTCTCTCTTTCCCTTATCACTCTTGGAACTAGTACTCTTGGTTCTATATCTACGGGCTCATGTATAATTTTCTTCAATGTTGGGTCGTATCTTACTTGAGTATTACCAACTAGAGGAAAATCCTTTCTAAATGGATGTCCAATAAAACCATAATCTGTTAGCAACCTTCTTAAGTCAGGGTGGCCTTCAAAAAGTATTCCAAAAAGGTCAAAAGCCTCCCTCTCATACCAATCTGCGGCCACCCATATGTCAACTGTTGAAGGTAAGATCATGTCTTGATCATCTAGATAAACTTTTACTCTGATTCTTGAATTATGTTTTATAGATAATAGATGATAAACAATACAGAAACGATCTTTAGAATTTTTGTTATCAGAGATATCTCCAAATTTAATTCTACCATGAGACTGTGGATTAATCCCTCTGTTGTATCCCGTAGATGTAGACTGCTCTGTCTCCCATTCAGAGATACCATATGTACTATAATCTATTGCACAAAGATCGGTGAGTTGAGTGAAAAGAAAATTGTCATTGCTTTTAAGAAACTTCATCACATCAAGCAAATTAGTTTTATCGATGCGAATAGTTAAGATATCAGCTTTATCTTCAACTTTAAAAGGATAGTCTAGTTTTTTTTCTAGTAGTGAAATCATAGGGTTGTTCTCTAAATATAATCATTTGCTACAAGCTTGTTGTTTCTCCTAATTTTATTTTGTAGCTGAAGGATGCCATATAGCAATGCTTCAGCAGTAGGTGGGCAACCAGGGACGTAAATGTCTACCGGCACTATTCGATCACAACCCCTAACAACCGAATAAGAATAATGGTAGTATCCACCTCCATTCGCACAAGATCCCATGGAGATAACCCATTTCGGATCAGCCATCTGATCATAGACTTTTCTCAAAGCAGGAGCCATCTTGTTTACTAATGTCCCAGCAACAATCATTACATCTGACTGACGAGGACTCGGTCTAAATAGTGTACCAAATCTATCTAGGTCATATCTTGATGCTCCCGCGTGCATCATCTCTACTGCGCAACATGCAAGACCAAACGTCATTGGCCACAATGATCCAGTTCTCGCCCAATCAAATAAATTAGATGATTTAGCCAAGACAAAACCGTCCTTGTTGAGATTTTCTAATCCCATTCTAAAGCTCCCTTCTTCCACTCATAAATAAATCCAACAATCAATATTAACAGAAATAGCGCCATTGCCAACAATCCAGACAACCCAATCTCTTGAACTACAATAGCCCATGGGAATAAAAAGGCTATTTCAAGGTCAAAAATGATAAAAAGAATAGCAACTAAATAATATCTTACATCAAATTTCATCCTTGAATCTTCAAATGCCTCAAATCCACACTCGTATGGTGAGTTTTTCTCATAATCTGGGTTTTGGTCACCTAAAGTGAAACCAATACCAAGCATTAACCCTGCAAAAAATAGAGAAAATATAAGAAATATTAAAATTGGCAAATATTCTAGTATCATCAACTCTCCTCTTTTATATTTATATTATATACATTTAACCTTCTATGGCCATCAATTATCAACATTTCGACATCTCTAATAAAGTGGTAAAATGATGGTATTGAAGGTTTTTAACTAAATGAGTCTTTACTATGGAAGAGCATAAAAATATAGAGTCAATTTTTCAACATATTTGGAAAAGCATTTGTATCGGAAAAAAAAATCGTCATTCTGACTTTCATACTTTCTCACTAGCAACTTGTCATCAAAATATTGTTAAAAACAGAACTGTCGTATTAAGGGGTTATGATGAGGAAAAAGGAATTATCATTTTTCATACGAATGTTTTTTCCGAAAAAATTACAGACATTAAGCAAAATGATAATGTGGAATGTCTTTTTTATAGCAGAAAGAACAAAATACAAATCCGTTTTTCAGGGACTGCATTAATTAATCATAATGATGATATATGTAGGGAGAAATGGAATCAAATGTCTGATCAATCTAAACTATGTTATTTTCAAAATATTAATCCAGGAAGTACTATCAAAAAACCTGCTGATATTGAACAAAATCTACAAGATAATATGAGTGAAGCTTTTGTAATTATTTCAGTTTATATCAAAAAAACTGACTGGTTATATTTATCGCACTCAGGACATAAACGGGTTACATTTTTTAACAATAATATAGATTCTGGAACCTGGATTGCTCCCTGATGCCGATGGCCGGACTCGAACCGGCACGACTTGCGCCACTGCCCCCTCAAGACAGCGTGTCTACCAGTTCCACCACATCGGCTAAGGAAGATTCGTTTCAGGATTATCTGTAACAGTATCACTAGTAGTTTGATTTGGAACTAAACTGTTATCTTTTTCACTTTTACTAGCTGCGAAATAAGCCAATGACAAACTTG
This sequence comes from uncultured Gammaproteobacteria bacterium, assembly GCA_913043035.1. Classification (GTDB taxonomy): domain Bacteria; phylum Pseudomonadota; class Gammaproteobacteria. The sequence continues at coordinate 2,508 of CAJWMM010000079.1, forward strand.
TAACAAAAAAAGCTATAGCAACAAAAGTAGTAAATTTTGTCATGAATGTTGCTGAACCCCTTGCGCCAAAGACAGTTGAGGATGCTCCACTTCCAAAAGCAGCTCCAGCATCAGCTCCTTTACCTTGCTGAACCAATATAAGAGCAATTAGTAAAATTGCTAATATTATATGTATTACTAAGATTAATGATTGCATGAACTATTTATCTCAAATTGAGGAACAAATTTCAATAAATTTTTTCGCATTTAATGAAGCTCCTCCAACTAAGGTACCATCAACTCCATCTATAGAGAGTATCTCTTTTGAATTAGTGTTGTTAACACTCCCACCATAGATGACCTTAGGCAAGATTTTACAGGGTTTCAATATCATATTTAATTTTTTCTTAATATAAGAATGTGTGTTATATATATCCTCGCTTGATGCAGACTTTCCAGATCCTATAGCCCATATTGGCTCATATGCAATGATGATATTGTTCGTTTTGATTTTCGATTTTGAAGATAGACTTCCTAAGGCACTGATGAGTTGTTTAGAAATTACGCTTTTGTCTAGTTTTTTGTTTCTCTCTGCGAGAGTTTCACCAACACATAATATTACTTTTTTATTATGATTCAATAGTCTTGAGACTTTATTTGAAATTAACACATCGCTTTCTGAAAGTATTTGACGTCTCTCTGAGTGACCCACAAGAAAATACTTGCTTCCAAAATCTTTACACATCTCAAATGATACCTCGCCCGTATATGCACCATCTGAAAATGCCGAGACATTTTGTACGCCAATGGATAAGTTTCTGATTTTTTTATTCGATAATACTTGCTCAGCCAAGATTGGGAGATATACATACGGTGGGAGAATAACAACAGAGTGCGAAATACTTTTAAGTTTCAGGGCTTTAATTATCTGGCTCGTCAAAGACCTTAAACTTTTTAATGATCCATTTTGTTTCCAGTTAGCTATTATTATTTTTTTTGAAGACATATTATCTAAGTTTCAATATTATCATATAAATAACTTTTCAATACATTTATTTCTCTTGTATCTCTATGCTCAACTAGGAATCTAATTACGTTTTCCGTACCAGATGGACGTACAAGTAATCTTCCATTTGAACCAATTTGTTCTTTTATATGCGAGATAATGTTTATATTTTTTTCGTTTGAAAGGAAAGATGATTTATCATTAACATTAATATTTATTAATTCGCTAGGTATCTTATTAATATGCTGATAATGTTCAAATAAAGATTTTTTTGAACTTAGTAAAAGCTTAACAACATTGATTAGCGTAATCATAGAGTCACCATAAAAGAAATCTTTGAAATCATTAAAAATTATATGACCAGATGATTCTCCTCCAAAAGAGCAATCACATTCTCTCATCTTATTTACGACATTCATATCGCCAACATCAGTTTCTATAAAATTGATACCTACATCTTCATAAGCTTTTCTAATACCATAATTAGTCATTAGTGTACCAACAACTTTCTTCGTACTTTTCATGTTGTTTATTGCAAGTAGATAAATAATATCATCTCCATCTAAGATATTTCCTTGATCATCTACAAAAATTGCTCGATCACCATCTCCATCTATTGCTATGCCTAAATCAATTTTGAGTATTTCAGATTTGTCCTTAGATGATCTG
>CAJWMM010000080.1 GCA_913043035.1 uncultured Gammaproteobacteria bacterium
TTCATGAGACGATCTTTAATAAACCGTCTATTTAAAAATAAGTATTGCTCGCCAGGACGAGATCGTACAAGATTAAGATTCCCAACAAAACCTGAAAAGATATAATCGCTCTTAGTTATTTTAAGTTCAAGAAGATTTCTGGAATAAGTGGGATCTAAAAGATTATCAATTCTTTCTTGTAGTGGTTCTGGTAGAACATGAAAGATATCTCTATTATCAGCTATTAATTTGAAGGCAACTTCAGGGAATGCCAATCCATAGCAACGGACAACATCAACAATTTTTCTTAGTTCCGTTCTAGGTGTTTTTAAGAATTTTTTACGTGCAGGGGTATTATAGAACAGGTTACGAATGGTTACCTCGGTTCCACCGATCTCAGCTGCTGGCTGGACATCTCCAGGACTACCGTTGTTTATAGGAAGCTCAGCTCCTTCACCATTACCATTACTTGAAATAATAGACATCTCTGATACCGATGCAATACTGGCTAGAGCCTCACCACGAAACCCCAGAGTATTTATTGAAAATAGATCATTGATTGTTTGAATCTTACTTGTATGAAATCGCAAAATAGATGAGGGAAGTTCTTCTGCCGGTATTCCATTACCATTATCACGAACCTGAATTACCTGATGTCCGCCTTTTTCAATAACAATCATAATATCTGAAGCTCCAGCATCTAAACTGTTCTCAATTAATTCTTTGACAACGGATGCAGGACGCTCAACGACCTCTCCTGCAGATATTTTATTTCTTAGATCTTCTGTTAGGGCTTTTATCATATGAAGTAATTTTAACTTTTAATTATTGCTATCGTCTTTTCAAAAACTTTTTTGTGAATTGCTTCTCCGGAGTTTATGAATGAATCGACTTGTTCTTGAATAGATTCACAATATATTTTATCCTCAACTGCTGAAAGGTTTATCATTACATTCATACATGCTCCCCTAAGACCAGCTAGGGCAACCTCTGCTGCGACACCTGCATCTGAGACCGAATTGGGATTTCCATTTATCACTAACAATTCTGAAAGTTCAATAACTCTTAAACATTTTTGAGCTGTTTCTAATGGTATCTGGATTGCATACTTATTTGCATTTTCTAAATTTTCTTTTTTTATACTTTTTTCTTCATCTGTAGTTACAGGTAACCTATTTGCTTCAATGACCTTATTAAATGCCTGTGTATCTTCTTCTACTAATATTGCTAATCGGTCTTTCAACTCTTGTGCTTCCACTCCAATCTCATCCATAAGTGGTTTATTTTCAAGCATATCCTTTTTCTCATGAGTAAGTGCTGCTACCATAGAGGATAATGCAGCTCCTAAAGAGCCTGCTAATGCAGCTACACTTCCACCTCCAGGAGCTGGACTGTTAGTGGATAATTCATTTAAAAAATCAGTATCAATCATCGTCTTTTCATTTTGACTATCTTTATTAACAGCATAATCTATTATTTTTTCATTTATATTAAACGGTGCAACGTCATTCAGACCCAAAGACTGTACAGCACATTCAATAATATCTTTGACAGGAACTCCAATAGACCTATTTTGTTTTTTTAGATAATAATTACCCGCCATAAGGACTGCCTCTAAAGGAATTAGCCCAACGAGTTCACTCCCTGTTACTCTTATACCTCTTTCGTTAGCTAGCCTACAGGCCTCATCAAACACATCGTGTATAGTTGAAACCTTATAATTATTAAAATTTATAGATATTTGAGCTCTTTTAAAACTTTCCACATACCAACCTATGGCTTTTATATCTTTAAATATTCCTGGAACCTTTACTGGTTTACCATTATCATGACGAACTATGTCTCCATCTAAGAGATTTTTAGAGTTTGGGTTAGGTATTCTTTTGCTTCTCCCTGCCTCTCTTAGCTCAAATGCAATATCCGTTGCTAAACGATGATCACGAGTATTAAGATTAATATTATAAGCAATTAAAAAGTCTCTACATCCAATGACCGTAGCACCACCTTTTATGTGAAGCTTACTGGGCCCATAATCAGGTTTCCAATCTGGATCAGCTAATTTATCAGAAAGCCCTTCATATTCACCTTTCCGAATATCTGGTAATTTTTTTCGCTTTTTTTCCTTTGCAGATCTTTCATATAAATATACTGGAATCTTTAATTCATCACCAACTCGCTTTCCAACTTGCTCTGAAAGCTCTATACATTCTTCTTCTGAGACACCATTTATCGGAATGAATGGACAAACATCTGTAGCACCCATTCTAGGGTGAGTTCCAGTATGCTTACTCATATCAAGAACTTCTGAAGCAATTTTTATGCCCTGGAAAGCAGCCTCTGCTATAGCATCTGGTGGCCCTACCAATGTAACTACAGTTCGGTTTGTATCTTCACCAGGATCCACATCTAAAACTGTTATCAGATCTATTTGGTTAATGTGGTCTACAATTAAATTTATCTTTTCAGAGTCTCGCCCTTCGGAAAAATTCGGAACACATTCTATTAATTTGGTCATAGATCAATTATATGCAATTGTATTTAAATATATGATAAAAAACATTACTATAATAAACATCCCAAAAGTCCACCATAGTGTTCTAGCTCTATTTCTTCTTTTAGGAATTATATTCTTGAAGTAACCCATCCTACATTGGACTACCACCAAGAAACAATATCATAAAAAAATTAACAAATGGTCTCATGAAAAGCCATAAAATTGAGAATCCAGTTATGTAACCAAATAGTATCAGACCAAAGAGTACCTGTGGTCCATATGATTGAATTTTCCATGCAAGCTGTGGATTCGTTCTCATTAAATAACCTGAGAATATTTGAGACCCATCTAGAGGTGCAACAGGAATTAGATTGAAAACTGCTAAAGCTATATTGATCTGAGTAAAATATATTATTAATAAATAAATAGCCTCTGAAAGCAACCCTGCACCACTTAATAATCTAAATAACATTCCAGCTATCATAGCCAGGAGTAAATTAGAAAGAGGGCCAGCAGCTGCTACTTTCATCATATCTGTTCTGGGATTTCTTAGGTTTCGACCATCAACAGGCACTGGTTTTGCCCAACCAAATCCAACGAAAAGAATCATCATTGAACCCATTACATCTAAATGTGCCATTGGATTCAGTGTCAACCTTCCCATCCTTGCTGCAGTACTATCACCGCATTTTGACGCCATCCATGCGTGTGCAAACTCATGAAAAGATAATGCGAACATTAGAGTTGGAATAAGAAGAACTAGTGCTTCAGGTGATAATCTAAATAAAATATTTAACTCCTTGGGTGATGTGATTTATATACTTGTTTTATATGATGTTTGTCCAAATGAGTATATATCTGGGTTGTGGTTATGTCACTATGACCCAACAAAGCCTGAACAAAACGAAGATCCGCACCACCTTCCAAGAGATGTGTTGCAAAAGAGTGTCGCAAAGTATGTGGTGAGATCGGTTTTTTAATTCCTGAATTAAGACACCATTTTTTTAGAATATTATTTATCATCGCACGTGTAAGTTGTTTTCCATTCCTACTAACAAAGACAAAGCTCGAACTTGTTTTTTTTATCAATTTATGCCTTGAATGAATTAAATAATCGTTCAATAATCTTTTTGCTCTACCACCTATTGGCAATAGACGCTCTTTTGATCCTTTGCCCATAACTCTTATTAAATCATCATCAATAATTAAATTTGAAGTTTGTAGATCACAAAGTTCAGAAACTCTTATACCACATGAATATAACATTTCAATAATAGCTTTATCTCGTTTAGCAAATTGATATGCATCATCTATAGCTTTAATAATATCAGATATTTCTTTTTCACTAAGTACTAAAGGTAGTTTTTTAGGAATTTTTGGGGTATCCAAATTAAGTGCAGGATTTTCTTTAATTATCTGCTCACTTGACAAAAAGTTATGATATGAACGAATGGATGAAATAATACGTGCAATGCTCTTTGGCGCAAGACCTTGATTATTCAAATTCCTTATATAATCTCGAATATTATCAGATGAAATATTATATAACGATTTTATTTCCAGATCATCAATAATATATCCTAAATATTGTTTGAGATCTCGTCTATATGCATCAATGGTATTAGCTGATACATTACGCTCTACTCTAAGCATTATTAAATAATCTTGGAAATAATCATTCATTT
>CAJWMM010000081.1 GCA_913043035.1 uncultured Gammaproteobacteria bacterium
ATTTTTTATCAAATGAAAAAATTGTCACCGAATAAAATATTTTTAGAGGCACCAACAGCGGGACAGGGAGCGACATGTAAAAGTTGTGGAAGGTGTCCTTGGATGAAACTTAACTCACTAGATAAAATTTTATCAGTTTTTTTAAAACGTGAAAATGAGATACATATACCAAAACCTATTATAAACAGTGCTCAAAAATCAATATCTCGCATGGTAATTTTTAGAGAGAAAATGTTAATCACAAAGGCATCATAATGGCTGGACATAGTAAATGGGCAAATATTCAGCATCGCAAAAAAGCTCAAGATAACAAAAGAGGGAAGATCTTTACAAAAATTATCAGAGAAGTAAGTGTTGCTGCAAGACTTGGTGGTGCTGATGCATCATCTAATTCCAGGTTGAGGCTTGCAATTTCAAAAGCAAACTCTGCAAATGTACCTAAAGATACACTAGAAAGAGCTATTAAGAAGGCGTCGGGTCAAGACAATCAGAATTTTGAAGAAATTGTTTATGAAGGTTATGGACCAAAGGGCGTAGCACTAATAGTTAATTGTTTGACTGATAATAAAAATAGAACAGTATCCGAGGTAAGAAATGTACTTTCAAAAAATGGAGGGAGTTTGGGTACAAAAGGTTCTGTTGCACATATGTTTAAAAGGATGGGTATTCTGAGAATATCGAACTTAACCGAAGATGCTTTATTTGAGCATATTGATAAGGTAAATTTACTAGACTATGAGAGTGATTCCGATAACTGTATAGTTTTTACTGATCCTAAGCAGCTTTTCGAGGTAAAGAAGTATTTTGAGGATAGGGAAATGATGACTCACGATGAAGAAATAGTGATGGAGGCTATTAGTTTCATTGATGTTGATCCAGATGAGCAAGAAAAGGCAATGAATCTTCTTAATAAACTTGAAGAATTAGATGATGTTCAGAATGTTTATATGAATATCTCAAATGTCTAAAATGATAAAAATCTTAGGAATAGATCCAGGCACCAATATCACAGGATTCGGTTTAATATCCTTATCTGGCTCAAAATTAAAGTATTTACACCATTCAATTATTAAAACTGGATTAAAAAATAAATACACCGTAAAATTGTCAAAAATAAATTATGAGACTGAGAAAATTATCAGAGAATTTAAACCTGATCATGTTGCTATTGAGTCGGTTTTTTTTAGTGTTAACGCAGCAACGGCAATTAAACTTGGTCAATCACGTGGTGCTGCAGTGTGTGCTTGTAGTAGAGCCGATCTAGAAATTTTTGAATACTCTCCTAGACGTGTAAAAATGTTAGTAACTGAAAGCGGAGCCTCTGAGAAGGAAGTTGTAAGAGATAAAGTAAAAAAAATCTTAAAGATACGTCGTGATTTAGAAATTGATGCATCAGACGCATTAGCTGTCGCAATAAGCCACGGTATATCGATGCTCGATAAGGAACTTGATATTGAAAGTGTCTAATACAAATACTCTATTAATTAATGAAATATTTTACTCTATACAAGGCGAGAGTCTTACAGCAGGTGAACCTACTATATTTATAAGATTAGCAGGATGCCCATTAAGATGTTCGTATTGTGATACAAGTTATGCATTTAAAGGCGGTAAAGAACTCTCATTTGAGAGTATAATATCAAAGATTTCTAATTATAATACTTCCTTTATAACCGTAACAGGAGGAGAGCCTCTGGCACAAAAAAATTGTTATAGTTTTCTAAATTTATTATCACCTAAATTTTCTGTTTCCCTTGAGACTAGCAATGCATATCCAATAAAAGATGTTAATAAAAATATAACGATAATTCTTGATGTAAAAACACCAAGATCGAACGAATCTAATAGTAACATTGAAACAAATTATGCTTACTTGAAAAATAATGATCAAATTAAGTTTGTAATTTGTGATAAAACTGACTACGACTGGTCTGTAGATTATATACAAAAGCATAGGTTAGTTGAGAAATGTAAAATACTTTTTAGTCCTAGCTATGATGAAATGTCACCTACTGAACTAGCAGATTTAATATTATCAGATGGACTCCAGGTCAGGCTTCAGATTCAACTACATAAAGTGCTATGGGGTGATGAACGTGGTAAATAAAAAACACGCAATAGTTTTATTTTCAGGTGGCCTTGATTCTACGACAACCCTTCTAATTGCAAAATCAATGAATTTCAATATTATTGCACTTACGATAAATTATAAACAGAGACATATTTCAGAAGTAGATGCTAGTAGATATATCTTAAATGATTACCCTGATGCAAAACATATTATCTTTGATATTGACTTGAACAAAATAGGTGGTTCTGCTCTTACAGATTTTACTATTAATGTTCCTGATGAGCCATCCAAAGATATTCCCGTTACTTACGTTCCAGCACGTAATACAATTTTTTTATCCATCGCAGCTGCTTATGCAGAGCGTTTTGATATTGCTGATATTTTTATAGGTGTCAATGCCATTGATTATTCAGGATATCCAGATTGTAGGCCTGAATTTATAGCTTCTTTTGAAAATATGATTAACTTAGGGACAAAATCTGGAGTTACTGGAAAAAACATAACTATACATGCACCATTGATCCAAATGAAAAAGCATGAAATTATTGAGTCTGGAATAAAACATGGTGTTGACTACTCTAAAACATTATCATGTTATAACCCTAGTGATGAGGGTCTTGCATGCAATGCTTGTGATGCTTGTTATTATAGAAAAGAAGGCTTCCGAGTAGCAGGAATAAAGGATCCAACGAGATATAAAAAATAAAAAAAATACATGCTTATATTAATAATTACTAATATAATTATATAATTCATAAAGAGGAATCAAAGATGGAATATAGCGCAATTAATTTAATGTTTTATGTATTTATTTTAGGATTAGTTCTTGGTTTTATAGTCAATAAAACTAATTTCTGTACAATGGGTGCAGTTTCTGACTGGGTTAATATTGGTGATACAGCAAGATTTAAGTCTTGGATGCTAGCAGCCTCTATAGCAATACTAGGTGTAACTATTTTAGAATATTTTAATCTTTTTAATACCTCAGATGCTCGTATACCATATAGAGATTCTGTTTTCTTTTGGCCAAGATATATCGTCGGTGGTTTATTATTTGGGATTGGAATGACTTTTGCTAGTGGCTGTGGCAATAAGGTATTGATAAGAATAGGTGGCGGTAATATAAAATCTATAATAGTTTTGCTAATTGCTGGAATTATGGCTTATTTGATGACTAGAACGGATTTTTATGGACTTGCCTTTCACAGCTGGATGCGGCCAATAAGCCCTGATCTTGAGAGTTATGGGGTTAGTGATCAATCTTTGCCAACAATCTTAATGTCACTATTCTCTTTATCGCATAGTGATCATTTTAGATTTGCACTTGGTGTTTTGATAGGATTTATCATGATGTATTTTATTTTTAGATCAGGTAACTTCAAGAATTTTGATAATATTTTATCAGGATTAACTGTAGGATCTGTCGTAGTATTTGCATGGTTGTTAACAGGTGGCGATATGGGACAAGAGTGGATTGAAGCAAATAACTTTATGGATACACCACAACCAGGCGTAGGCGTTCAATCATTTACATTTATAAATCCAATGAGTGAAACACTAGTTTTTGTAGGTAATTCTCTAGATATATTCTATATTACTTTTGGTGTCTCGGCGTTATTATCTGTTGTTCTAGGTTCTTTTTTATACTCTGTGTTATCAAATAATTTTAGATTAGAATGGTTTGCCTCAAAGCATGATTTTATCAGACATGTAGTTGGTGGAATCTTAATTGGTATAGGCGGAGTTCTCTCGTTAGGCTGCACCATCGGACAAGGTGTAACAGGAGTTTCTACACTTGCAGTAGGGTCATTCCTAACATTGATATCTATTATAATCGGTGCTTCCATAACGATGAAAATAGAGTATTATAAAGCTGTTTATGATGAGTCATCTTTTATAGATCAACTAAGTGCATCTCTAGCTGATCTTAAAATGTTACCAGATAAACTTAGGAGACTAGACAAGATTTAACGTATGGGGCGTTAGCTCAGTTGGTAGAGCAGTGGCCTTTTAAGCCATTTGTCACAGGTTCGAATCCTGTACGCCCTAAT
>CAJWMM010000082.1 GCA_913043035.1 uncultured Gammaproteobacteria bacterium
GTTATTTTACCAGTGGCAAGCATCCTAAAATAATTAACATACCGTTTAAAGATGCCCAACTAAAGGTAGGATTGCAAATTTGTGAAGATTTGTGGGACCAAGAATATGACTGTAAAGTAAGTAAGATACAAAAAGAGATGGGGGCAGATTTTATAGTAAATATTTCAGCTTCACCTTATCAACAAGATCGTTTGCTTAAAAGAAAAGATATCATTTTAAATAAAGTTCAAGAAACGAGTTTGCCATTTTTTTATTGTAATGCAATTGGAGGCCAAGACGAATTAATATTTGATGGTCAATCTTTGGCATTTTCTGAAGAAGGCATTGTAATTGGCTATGGTACGGCTTTTAAAGAAGAGATAATAATGGTTGATCTTAAGTCAAAAAATAAGATCGATATCAAAATTCAACCTCGCGAAGAGAAAATGTACAATGCACTCTGTCTTGGGTTGAAAGATTATTTTTTGAAAACAGGTCACAAGGAGGCAGTCTTAGGTTTGTCTGGTGGTATAGATAGTGCATTAGTAGCTTCTATAGCAAGTGACGCTTTGGGACCTGAGAATGTTCATTGTATATCACTTCCTTCAAAGTATTCTAGTGACCATAGTCTTTCAGATGCAAAAGAATTAGCCATGAACCTTGACTTAGATTACAGAATAATACCAATTCAAAAAGCTGTAGATGAATTAGAGTTATTATTACAACCACATTTTCTTGGAATGAAACGTAATGTAGCAGAAGAAAATATCCAGTCTCGAATAAGAGGTGATATACTAATGGCTCTCTCAAATAAATTTGGTTGGATGGTATTATCGACTGGAAATAAAACCGAGTTGGCATTGGGTTATTGTACATTGTATGGTGATATGAGTGGAGGGCTGTCAGTAATATCTGATTTGAGTAAATCTGATGTTTATGCATTGTGTAATTGGATTAATACCATCCAATCAGATCGAATCCCTTTAGGTTCAATAAATAAAGCTCCATCAGCAGAACTGGCTCCAGATCAAGTAGACCCGTTTGACTACGAGATTATTAGCCCTTTGGTTGATGCTATAGTTGAACAGGGGAAAACTGTAAGGGAATTGGTGGAGTCTGGTATTGAAAAAACTATAGTAAATTCGACCTATAACAGAATCAGGTTAAATGAGTATAAACGTAGACAAGCAGCCCCTGGTCTTAGAGTTTCAGCAAAAGCCTTTGGTATGGGAAGACGTTTTCCAATAGTAAACCATTTTAAATCATAACCTTTATGAAAAAAATCATATTATTTTTCTTTTATTCTTTTGTAATCGGTCAAGATACAAAACCATCGGAATTTTGGAAACAATATGACCAAAATGAAAAAATTGCATTCATTAATGGAGCTTATGGTGCTTTAGCTAAATTAAAGGCACATCATAAAGTAGAAGTTCGTAAGCAATACCTCCATGATGATAATTGGGTTGAGCCTTATTATATTGAACGCTTTTATGATATTGCAGATGAATATCTATCTCATGAAGTTGGTTATAACATCAAAATAATTGCAATGCATTTAGATGCGTTCTACACAAACTCCGATAATTTAAATATTCCAGTTATGGAAGCTCTGAGGGTTGTATCATTAATGCAAGATGGAGAACAAAAAATTGCAAATGCCCGTCTATTGCGTGCTCAACAAAAATATAATAAATAGAACCGGAGATATATTATTTTAATTGAAATTAATAGATTAAATGATGATCAAATTAAAAAACTCGAAGTATTTTCATGGCCAATATGGTCATGTGGAGTATCAAAATTTCCTTGGACCTATGATCAAAAAGAATCCTGTTTTATTTTAGAAGGTGAGATTCTCATTATAACTGATTATCAGACTATAAATATTAGAAAGAAGGATTTTGTTATTTTTCCAAAAGGACTATCTTGTAATTGGAATGTAAGCAAGCCTGTCAAAAAACATTATATGTTTGAATAATATCAATTTCTTGATTTAAACAGCATATTAAGACCTTTATTTTCTTACCATGAATTCAGAACGTATAAGAAATTTTTGCATCATAGCTCACATTGATCATGGGAAGTCAACTCTTGCAGATCGTTTATTAGAAGAAACAAAAACACTTTCAAAGAAAAAAATGAAAGAACAGGTTCTAGATAGTATGGAACTAGAGCGTGAAAGAGGCATCACAATAAAAAGTCATCCAATACGTATGACATATAAGCACACTGATGGCAATGAATACATATTAAACCTGATTGATACACCAGGTCATGTGGATTTTTCTTATGAAGTATCAAGATCACTTGCTGCTTGTGAAGGGGCATTGTTATTAGTTGATGCGGCACAAGGTGTTGAGGCACAAACAGTTTCTAATACATATCTTGCTATTGAAAACGATCTTACTATTATTCCAATTATTAACAAGGTTGATCTTCCTTCTGCAATGATTGAAGATGTAAAAATACAGATGATGGAATTGATTGGCTGTGATGAAAATGAGATTATTGAGGCCAGTGCAAAGAGTGGTATTGGTATCACAAATATATTTGATGCTATAATTAAACGAATAGATGCTCCATTAAATAAAGCTGATCATGATTGTAGGGCGTTGATATTTGATTCAATGTATGATAATTATAAGGGTGCAATTCCTTATGTAAGAGTCTTTGATGGTGTGATCAAACCAGGCATGACAGCACAATTTTTTGCTCACGATAGAGAATATGAGATTACTGAAACCGGGCATTTTGTTTTGGATAAAGTTAAGACGTCAGAATTGCGTTCTGGAGATGTAGGGTATATAGTAGCAAGTATAAGAGATATGGGGCATATTGAACCAGGAGATACTATTACTGTGAAGAGTAGTATGGCTAAAGACCCCCTACCAGGATATAAAAAGGTTAAACCCATGGTATTTTCTGGCCTCTATCCTGCTGATGCTGATGATTATGACCAATTAAGACAAGCTTTAGAAAAATTAAAATTAAATGATGCTTCATTAGAGTTTACGCCTGAAACAAGTGAGGCACTTGGGTTTGGTTTTAGGTGTGGATTTCTAGGCCTATTACATATGGAGATAATACAAGAAAGGTTAGAGCGAGAATTTAATTTAGATCTTGTGACCACAACGCCAAACGTGATATATGAGGTACATACAAGAGACGGTAAGACATTGATAGTAGATACACCAGCAAAAATGCCATCTACTGGTGATATTGATTCTATTTTAGAGCCAATTGTATCAGCAGAAATATTAACCCCAAAAGAATATATTGGAAGTATAATGACACTTTGCCAAAAAAAACGAGGAGTCTATAAAACAACGCACTATCTTTCTCCTGAGAAAGCGCAATTGCATTATGATTTACCTCTAGGCGAGATTATTTTTGATTTCTATGATAAATTAAAATCAATCTCAAGTGGATATGCTTCTTTTGACTATGAGTTCAAAGAATTTTCAAAGGCAAGCCTACAGAAATTAGATATATTGATTCATAGTGAACCTGTAGATGCTTTATCTATTATCTGTCATTCCGACGATGCCTATCATCGAGGCGTTGCATTATGTAGCAAATTAAAAGAATTGATTCCCAGGCAGATGTTTGAAGTTGCTATTCAAGCAGCTTTAAATAATCGTATAATTGCTAGAACAACAGTAAGAGCCTTAAAGAAAAATGTTACTGCTAAATGCTATGGAGGCGATATAACACGCAAAAGAAAACTATGGGAAAAGCAAAAAAAGGGTAAAAAGCGTATGAAGATGATAGGAAAAGTAGAAGTACCTCAGGAAGCCCTGCTAGCAGTATTACAAGTAGATAATGATTAATGTGGATTAATCAATACTGGAATAGTACTCGCACGCCTCTCTATAGCTTTCTTTTTACAGTTCCTTTATTCTTTATTTATGAGATAGGTATTTTTTTAACATCCTCCATTGATATGATATACATGCGTAATGGAGCTGATGCCTTAATGAGACAGATTTTATCCGCATTTGGCATAAATGGGTTTTATTGGATAGGAGTAATATTTTTTTTGGGTTTTACTTCCGTTTTTATTTACCAGAGAAAGTATTGGAAAGACATAGAGATTCATAGTGATTATCTCCTTGT
>CAJWMM010000083.1 GCA_913043035.1 uncultured Gammaproteobacteria bacterium
CAATTATTTAAGAGTTTCTTTATGCTTTCATAAGAAGTCTTAATTTTTTTTGATATGTTAGCATCCTCATGATCAATGCGCAGGAGTTGTTGGTTCTGATCAATTACTCTTAATTTTAAGGTTGTTCTAATATTCGTATCAACAATTGGATGAAAGGAGATGTTTGTACTGGAAATTATAGATTTAAGTGAGTTACTTATCTCGTCATTGCCAATCAGACCGACAAGTGTAACATCCATCCCAAAATCTGCTAGGTTTTTCGCTACATTTGCTGCTCCACCAGGTTTGTCAAAAGTTTCTGCGATATCAACAACCGGGACAGGTGCTTCTGGAGAAATTCTATTAACTTTGCCTGCCCAATATCTATCCAACATTACATCGCCAAGAACCAATATTTTCTTTTTTTCAATCATAAATAGGTTATATCAAACTAAACTCAACCAGTTGTTGTATTTTGAACTCTTGCCATGAATTAAATCAAAGTAACTACTCTGTAGTTTTCTGGTTATAGGTCCTGGCTCACCATTAGATATATGTTGATTATCAACTTGGATAATAGGTGTCACTTCAGCAGCTGTACCTGTAAAGAAAGCTTCATCACAATCAAATACTTCTTGAGTTTTAATTTTTCTTTCTTCGGTATGAATCTCTAGATCTTTTGCTAAATCAATAACCGTTTTTCTGGTAATTCCGTCTAACACTGTTATCAGATCAGGTGTAATAAGTTTGTTATTTTTTACTAGAAAGAAATTTTCACCCGAGCCTTCATTAACGGAATCATCTGCTCCAAGAATTAATGCTTCATCAAATCCACATTTTAGTGCATCAGTTAGAGCTAACATTGAATTAAGATAGTTTCCTGTCGCTTTAGCTTTATATAACATAGCCTCAGGTTCTCTTTTTGGAAACTGGGAGATTTTAACTTTGATTCCATTAGTAATTTTTTCTGCTCCAAGGTAAGGTCCCCAGTCCCATGATGCAATAGCAACATGAACTCTCAAGTTGTCTGCACGTAAGCCCATCCCCTCATTACCATAAAAACAAATTGGTCTAATGTACGCGTTCTCAAGTTGATTTTCTTTGACAGATGCTTTTTGCACATCCATTAATTCATCTTTAGAGTAAGGAATATCCATGCCAATGAGGCTAGCGGACTGAAAAAGTCTCTCAGTATGATCTTGTAATCTGAAAATGCAAGTTCCCTTGTCTGTTTTGTATGCTCTGACACCTTCAAAAACACCAGTTCCATAATGTAATGTGTGAGAAAGAACATGAATATTAGCATCTTTCCAATCACAGAAAGTGCCATTAAGCCATATTTTCCCTTTAATATCAGAAATTATCATTAGTTTTTAGCGATATTTAAATGAAAAGCATATCATGTCTTAAATCCCGAAAGTACTTCTATTTTTAATAAAATTATTATAAAAAATTAGCGTTCCTGAGTATTTGTAATCAGATTTTTTGGTGTATAATGAGAATCATTCTCATTTTTATATATAACTTGCTAGGAGGCAATATGGTCATTGAAGACAAAACATATAATCAGCTAGAAAAGAATCATCCATATATACACTTAATAATGCAAATAGTAATTATCAGTTTTTCTATAGCAGTAACTAGTGTTTCTGCTGATGAAGTAAATATTTACAGTGCAAGAAAGGGATATCTTTTACAACCACTTGTAGATGCGTTCCAAAATGATACCGGTGTAAAAGTTAATGTGATTTCCGGCAAAGCAAAGGTATTGCAAAAAAGAATTAAACAAGAGGGGCAAAATACAAGAGCAGATGTACTTTTGACAGTTGACGCAGGAAACCTTTTTAAAGCAAAGGAAGATGGTCTGTTGAAACGAATATCGTCCAAAAAATTAAATAAACTAATTCCAAGCTATCTTCGAGACGAAGATGGGTATTGGTTTGGGCTATCGATTAGATCAAGAGTTATTATGTATAATCCAGATAAAGTTAAAATTTCTGATTTGTCCACATATGAAGATTTAGCAAATAAGAAATGGAAAAATAGAATATGTATCAGGTCGTCCAGTAATATATACAACCAGTCATTGTTAGCATCAATTATTTCAAATTTAGGGGAAGATAATGCAGAACAATGGGCGAGAGATGTGAAAAGTAATTTCTCAAAAGATCCAAAGGGTAACGATAGAACTCAAATGACATCAGTAGTCATGGGTGAATGCGATGTCACAATAGCAAATACATATTATTTAGGCAAATGGATTTCATCCGAGAAAGATAATGAGAGAAAATATGCAGAAAAAATATCAGTTTTTTTCCCTAACCAAGAAGGCAGTGGGGCACATATAAACATAAGTGGTGCAGCTGTCATAAAATATTCAAAAAATGAAGCGAATGCTATCAGATTCCTTGAATATTTAGCAAGTGATGCAGCTCAGGTACTTTACGCACAAGCTAATCATGAATATCCTATAAGGGATAATATAGCTGTTAGTAAAATTGTTGAGTCATGGGGATACCCATTCAAAAAGGATACGTTAAATCTGGGCGAATTAGGTAAAAATAACAGAAAAGCTGTGATGATATTTGATAGAGTCGGTTGGAAGTAAAGAAAAGTGAAACAACTAGGTTTTTATAACGATAGAATAATACTTTTATTAATAATAACTATCGTCCTAATACCAATCCTCACTGTCTTCTCTTTTCTCTTCTATCCATCTAATGAATTATGGGTTCATTTGAGAGCAACATTGATAGATGATTATATCTTCAATACGATATTTATAACGTTTTTTGTATCACTATTCACAGTTATCATTGGTGTATCTTCAGCATGGTTAGTTGTAATGTATAACTTTCCAGGTAAACATATTTTTAAGTGGTTATTAGTTATGCCAATTGCAATACCTGCTTATATCTCTGCGTATATCTATGCGGGATTGACAGAACCATCTGGTTTTCTATTTGATGCTCTAGACAACAATTTCAATTTAGGGAGGGAACTTTTTCATTTAATAGACATAAGAAATATTTATGGCTCAATTTTTGTTTTAAGTATTAGTTTATATCCGTATGTATATCTCCTATGTTATTCATCCTTTAGAGAGCAATCATACTGTGCACTTGAAGTAGGTAAATCTCTAGGTTTAAATGATATTAATTCTTTTAACCGCATAGGGCTTCCGCTTGCAAGACCAGCAATAGTTGCAGGGTTAAGTTTAGTTATTATGGAAACGGTAGCTGAGTTTGGGACTATGGATTATTATGGGGTTGCAACATTCACAACAGGAATATATCGCACATGGTTTGCTCTAGGTGATGAATCTAGCGCTCTTCATCTTGCATCTTTGCTTCTATCATTCGTATTTATCTTGATAATAATAGAAAAATATTCACGTGGAAGTAGAGAATATTACCATTCGTCACAAAAGAATAAAATTCCACTAGAAATGAAACTTTATGGTAAAAAAGCAGTACTTGTTTCCTTGTGGTGTTCTATAGTTGTATTACTAGGATTTATAATACCAATTGTTCAATTGATAATATGGTTACTAAATACATTCGAATATGCACTCAGGGAGAATTTCTTAAATATTATTATGAATTCTATTTTCATAGCAAGCATATCTGCAATTTTGATAGTCCTAATATCAATCTACTCCTCATACAAAAATAGAATAATGAATGATAAATTTACAAATATTGCTTTAAAGATTTTTTCTTTAGGTTATTCTATACCTGGGGTAGTAATAGCTGTTGGTATTATAATTTTCGTTACATCAATAGACAACATTCAGTCATTTTTATTTGATGAGCCATTATATTTCTTTAGCGGATCTCTTGTAGCACTATTTATTGCATATCTCGTTAGGTTTTCAACGCTTTCGCTTAACGCTACAGAAGCAGGATTAAGTAAGATTAAAAAAAATATTGACTTGACGCTAAATACATTCCAATTGAATCCAGCGATTGCTCTTAGTAGAATACATATTCCTATGATGAAAACTACAATCGTCACATCTTTGATACTAGTTTTCGTAGATATTATCAAGGAGCTTCCTGCAACCTTGATACTTAGACCTTTTAATTTTGATACGTTAGCAATTAATGTTTATGA
>CAJWMM010000084.1 GCA_913043035.1 uncultured Gammaproteobacteria bacterium
TGGCGCTTTTAATCGACCAGTTAGACCAAATCGAATTATTGGTCCGAAATCTTTAAATTTAAGATCATTCTCCTCTGCAAAATTTGTAAAAAAATTACTCAATGTAGCCTCATCATCAAAGCCTATTTCTGATAATTGAGCAATTATGTTATCCAGAACAGCTATATCTTTTTCAGGTTTAAATTTTTTATAGATCTCATTATCAAAAGAGATTTCTTCGGTAAAATAATATCCCAAGCCTGCAGCAATATCCTTGAGATTAAAATCTCTCTCTATGCCAAGGGCTAATATTTTTTCTAAGTAAGAGTTATCTGAAATAGATATATTCTGATTTTTAAGATATGGTTTAATTAAATCAGCAACTTTGCTAATACTCATTTTTTTAATGTATTGTTGATTCATCCAATTTAACTTATCATAATCAAATATTGCGGAAGACTTAGACACTTTATCTAGAGAAAATAGTTTTTTTAATTCGTTAATTGAAAAAAATTCTTTATCACCGTGAGACCATCCAGTTTTGGCTAGATAATTTATAATAGAGTCTCTAAGATAACCATTATCAAGAAAGCTATTGATGTCAACAGAACCATGCCTTTTAGAGAGACGCTTACCATCTTTCCCATGAATCATTGGCAAATGGGCAAATTTAGGTGTTACATAACCAAGAGCATCTAAAATATTCATTTGAACAGGAGTATTATTAAGATGATCATCTCCTCTTATGATGTGGGTGATACCCATATGGTTATCATCGATTACTGAAGTTAAGTTGTATGTAGGCATACCATTCGATCTTAAGATCACCACATCGTTTATTGCTTTTGCACTAAACTTGACTGTCCCATGAATCATATCTTCGACAATATACTCTTCTTTTTGAGGATTACGGAACCTTATTACATGCCCCTCCTTATTTAACCTGTTTTCATATTCAAGTTCTAAATTTGTATCTTTAGTTTTTTCATTTAATTCAACTTGATCGTAGTAAGCCATATCTTTATCTAAAAGAACCTCTATAGAATCGATGTATGCATCAAGCCTATTAGATTGATAAACAGGATCACTATCTGACTTAAGATCTAATCTTTTAAGTGAATTTAAAATTGATTGTAAATATTCATCCTTGCATCTTCCTTTATCTGTATTATCTATCCGCAAGAAAAATTCACCATTTTGACTTTTAGCAAATAACCAAGAAAATAAAGCGGTTCTGACTCCACCTATATGTAACCATCCGGTAGGGCTTGGCGCAAATCTCGTCTTTATCATTTATAGAGTTAACCTAAAATCTTCTACTACGGCACCAGGTATAGTAGAGCTATGAACAGAACGTTGCTCATAGGTACTTGTATCCATGAGTAGCTGTTGTTCATTAGTCAATCCAGCTAATTTTGTACCGAAAATATTATACATTGTTTCATCAAATCTCATTGTGTTAATTGGTCCTATTAATTCACCATCCTTAACATAAAAGCAACCAAAACGAGTTAAACCTGTTACTCTTGCATTATTTCTATCTGAAAAATTCAAATACCAAAGGTTATTTAAATATATGCCTGTACCGAGATTTTCAAGAATTTTCTTTGAATTAATCTTGCCTGCCTCTAATTTTATTGAAACTGGAGATTCATAATCTTCAGCTGCATTATGTTTCACTGAATACTCTAATGCTGAACGAGGTGAGACTAGTGATTTCTGATATTTTCCTTCTGTGATTAATTCTGTATTGTCGGGTTTTATAAAACCATCTGAGTGAAACTTTGGTGATATACCATTACTCAAGTCCTCACTAAATGACACTGATTTGTCGAACTCTCTATCTCCTTTTGCCATAAGATGTAAAGGACTCGAACCTATCTTGTTTGCTTTGTAGCTAAAACCACCCCAAGACATCATATCAATTATTTCATTTAAGGCGGATGGTGATAAGTATACTCTATATGAACCAGGCTTAACTTTCTGTTCCTCATTACTTATAACTGACAGCTGTTCTGCTGATTCAGCATACAATCTAGTAAAAGTATCTTGATTCCATTTTCTATCTGCGTAGTTTTGTTTGACAGCTTTACCATTATCATCATATAACGACCAGTCAAAGTTAAAAGAGTCACTCTCGTGCCAATTAAACTGACCTAATGAATTGGCGAAACCTTTGACAATCTTCCCAGAAGATAATATGCCGACCATATCATGTCTTGATGATATATCTAGTATTCTCGATGACATATCCTGTGCATTTAAACCTTGATCATCAATCAGGTTTGAAGAGTTTATATTCTTTTCGTATATTAAATAAGGATCTTTCGGAAGTTCATTAACCTCTCTTCGTAAAAAAAAGAGTGCTCTCACTAACAATGTTTTATCTTTATCATATTCACTACTAAGTCTCAGTGACGATCTGAGCGTTTTACCTTTCTTAATAAGGTTTATATCGAGGCTTATCTGATGAACTTTTCCTGCCTGACGAATCTTTGATTTATTATATCGAACGAAGTCAGTTTCCTCTGCATCAAAGTTCAGAATAAGTATCTCAGAGTTCTCTAGTGCATTAAAAAGAAGGTCAGAGATTTTTTTAAAATAATCCTGCATTATATTCCACCAAAAACATCAATTTCTTTAAAGTGACAAGCAGGTGTTGCATGTCCAACAAAAATAGTTTGATTGGGCTCACCTTTACCGCAATTTGACGTCCCAAGAATCTCATATGTGCTCTTATCGCCAACATTTACCAAATTATTCCAAAACTTTTCAGTAATACCACGATAATTCACATTTTTGACGATATTAGTAAACTTTCCGTCTTTTATCAATGTTCCTTTCTCACAACCAAATTGGAATTTGTTCCTCTTATCATCAATGGACCATGAATTGTTTGTTTCTACATAAATTCCATCACTAATTGAGGATACCATTTCATTTAAACTCGATTTACCAGGTTCAAGATTTATATTGCCCATCCTATCAATCGGAGGCCTATTCCAATTACAAGCACGAGAGCATGCTACATAATCCATTTCTGCTCTCTGTGACGAAAATAATCCGCCAATCGGTCTAAGAAGAATGCCATCTTTAATTAAATATTCTCGTTTAGCCTCAGTACCGTCATCATCATAGTTGCATGAGGCGAGTTCGCTTGATACTGATGGATCAAAAGTCACATTTAGGCAATCGGATCCATACTTATAATTTCCAAACATTCCCTCATTGACAAAACTGGAGCCAGCATAATTTCTCTCATCACCTAATATTCTATCTAATTCTAGCGGGTGTCCGATTGATTCATGAATTTGAAGAATCATCTGGTCTGGAGCAATAATAATATCTGTAATATTATTTTCACAATTTTTAGCTTTTGATAATTCAATCACATCTTCTGATAATTCTAGTGCTTTATCATGCATTGCAATTGTGTCTATGAAATCATAACCTGCTTGCCTTGCATGAGCATGTCCGCCATACGTACGTGTTTGTATTTCTTTCTTATATTCTGCTGATACTATCATCTGAGGGAGAATATAAGATAATTTCTGGCGTATATTCGAGTCAATTGTATCTATAAACTGGGTTTCTATAGTGTTATGTCTGATTCCTGCTCCCCAATTAGAAATCGATGGCTTAGATTTAAGCGCTCTATTTACCTCTAAAAGAAAATCGGCCTTATCTTTCATTGAAACTTTTGACCATTGTTCATTTTCTTTTGTAAAAAAAGATCCGTTTTGAGTCTCTATTTTCGATAGATCTGGGTAATATGTAAGTTTATCCTTAGAATAATTAGACCAATCTAAAGCAAAATCTATGGCAGATTTTATCCCTGATTTAGTTGTGTTACTTGTAGCACCATAACCAAATCCTCCTTTATTAAAAACGGTTACCATTATACCCTCATCTTCATAGATAGACACTGGTTCTACAACACTTCTGGTTGCATTTATTATGTTGCTATATCTACTTACAAACCTAATAGAGCAGTAGTCAA
>CAJWMM010000085.1 GCA_913043035.1 uncultured Gammaproteobacteria bacterium
AATAAGTAGAGTGAAAAACTTATCTACCGAATCGTCTAATAATATTGATTGAATTACTTCTTCTCCATTTAACCCTCTAAAAACTAGAGAAAAAAGGGTTGCTCCTATCAAAATCATGAAAATCATACTCGTTAACTTGATAGTCTCTTTAGAACAGTTATTTATAATATTGAAATTGAGTTGTTTTTGTATAGATGAGATGAATACTGCTCCAAATACTCCAAGAGATGCAGCTTCGGATGGAGTTGCAATACCCAGAACTATAGAACCTAAAACTAAAAAAATTAATAGTATTGGTGGAAGAAAACTTTTCACCAGACTTAATCTGTTTTTCACATTAGATGTAATTTTCAAATCTTTATGAAAACTTTTTATATAGAGTATGTATAAGATTGGAAGTAAAACTCCTGGTATTACTGCTCCTGCAAATAGCTCAGCAATTGTAACTGTTTCAGGTGAAAATATCCCCATGTTTAATTGAGCTTGCTGATATGCTGATGACAAAACATCTGCTAGTAGAATTAAAACAAGAGAAGGTGGAATAATTTGACCTAAAGTCCCCGATGCACAAATTACTCCGCAAGTTAAATGTTTAGGATAATTATTCTTAATCATCACTGGAAGAGATAATAAACCTAGTGTTACTACACTCGCACCAACGATTCCTGTACTAGCACCCATTAAAGCACCTACTACAACGACAGAGATAGCATAACCACCGCTGGTATTATTGTAAATTTGGTTCATTGCTGTTAGTAGGTTTTCAGCTATCTTTGTCTTTTCTAAAATCATACCCATAAGAATAAATAGCGGAACTGCAAGAAGATTTTGATTTGTCATTATACCAAATAGTCTATTGGGGAAAGCCATGAGAAAAGAAACATCGAATACTCCCATTATTGAGGCTATGAATGAGAATAGCAATGATGTACCTGCTAAAACAAAACCGACAGGATAACCACTCAAAAGTAGACTAAAAGTAGAGATAATAAATAAAATAAGAAGGTAATGTTCTGTCATGATTTTAGTCTTATAAAATTGTCTATTATATTCGAGATACAGGATAATAAAATTATAAACCCTGTTAACGGTATTAAGGTCTTAAGTAAGTAAACGTAATCTAACCCACCAGCCTCACTGGATCCCTCAAGAATATTCCATGATGCCA
This sequence comes from uncultured Gammaproteobacteria bacterium, assembly GCA_913043035.1. GTDB lineage: Bacteria > Pseudomonadota > Gammaproteobacteria. The sequence goes on from CAJWMM010000085.1 coordinate 1,169, forward strand.
TCACCATGTCAAAGCTTATGTAAATTATAAAAATTGAAAACGGAATTAAAAAAATAAAATCAAACATCAAGTTAATCTTAATCTTACTAGGTTCACTATAACCACGAGAGAATATGTCTATTGATACGTGCGACTTCTCTTTACATACGTAACATATACCTAGCATGAATATGGTTGAATGAAGGTACATAACAAACTCTTGCAATGCTATATTTCCCCATGCAAATAAAAATCTACCTAGTATTATAACGATTAATACAGTGATCATGATTAGGAGCATAGTAGTCAATAGCGCTAAAATTTTATCAATGAAGTTATTTATTATCGCTGAGACAAATTTCATCTTCTATTTAATTTATCCATAGAACTTAAATTCTTTAATAGAATATTTTCAAAAAAACTTGGATCTTTTATATGAGTCATCTCTCCAATCTTTGGGAAATGAAGGTCATGCAATCTAGATAGATAAAATCTAAGACCTGCAGATACAAGGGCAACTGGAAAGTATTCTCTCTCTTTCTCCTCAATCTTTCTATTCTTTTCGTATCCTATTAGCAGCTTCTCTAATTTTTTTTTGTTAATGGAACCATCGCTAGCAGTGCACCAATCATTTGCAACTACCGCAATATCATATAGCAGAATGCCATCACATGAATAATAGAAATCAATCATACCTGAAATATTATTATTGTTAAAAAGTACATTATCTCTAAATAAATCTGCATGAATTTTCCCTTTAGGCAGTTTCTGCTGCAAAAGTTGCTTATCGAGCTTAAGAGATATATCTATAATTTCGGTTTGTTGTTTTGAAATTAAGCCATTTAATTTTTTTATTGTCTCTATCTTCCAAGTTATATCTCTTGGATTAATTAGTGAAGGTTTAAAATTTAAGCTCTTTTGATGAAATTCAGATAACAATTCTCCTACTAATTCGCAATGTGACTCATTAGTATCCGAGATTGATTTTCCATCTAATTTTTGTATTATTGCAGATGGTTTATTTGAAATATTAATTGAGAGTTGGTCAGTGTTAGTACTTTCAACCAATGCACATCTAAATTTCTGTTCATGCAAATGATTCATGAAATTTAAATATTTTTCAACAATATTATCATTAATATTCTCGAATATAGTGAAAATGTATTCATTTTTTGTCGTTGTCAAAAGATAATTTGTATTTTCAATTCCATCTGATATTCCCTCAATATCAACTAATTGACCTACTGAATAATTTTCAAGATGATCTGATAAAGCATCTTTAGTTATTTTTGTATATACTGACATTACAAGATATTTATTATTATGATTTTGTTTGGCTTTACATTCTATAGGGTAAACTATTTTGAGCAATAAAAAAAAAGAAATTTTCGTTATTATAGATGGATCATCTTATCTATACAGAGCATTTTATGCGCTACCACACCTAAAAAACAACAGTGGGTCCCACACTGGAGCTATCTTTGGTGTGACAAACATGATTAATAAACTCATCAATGAATTATCACCAAAATATATTTGTGCTGTTTTCGATGCTAGAGGTAAGAACTTTAGACACAGACTTTATAAGGAGTACAAGAGTAATCGAAAATCTATGCCTGAAGAGTTGTCAGAGCAAGTTGAGCCTATTTTTGATTTTTTAAAATTTATGGGTATTCAAATCCTACAGCAACCAGATGTAGAGGCTGATGATGTCATTGCATCACTGGTAAATTATCACTCATCAAAAACAAAAATACTTATTTCCTCAGGAGATAAAGATTTAGCTCAACTGGTTAATAAAAATGTACAACTTATAAATAGTCTAGATGGGAAACAATTAAACGAAGATGATGTAAAAAAGAAATTCGGTGTTGCACCAAATCAAATAAAGGATTATCTAACCTTAGTTGGTGATGCTTCTGATAATATCCCTGGTGTTTCTAAAATAGGATCAAAGACTGCAGTGACATTACTCGAAAAGTATCATAGCCTTGAGTCCATCATAAAAAATAAAGATGACTTAAAAAACAATTTAAGAGAAACTATAGAAAATTCTCTGTCTACAATAGAGCTTGCACAGAATTTAATTACTCTTAAGCACAATGTTGTCCTTAAGACCACAATTGATGATTATGTGATTAAAGAAAGAGATGAAGTGAAACTATCTACCTTTATGGATATATATAATTTAAATAAATTATCCAAAGATTTAGGCATTAAAAAAATTGAGAAAAATGATACTAAGAATAATAAATATTCTCTAATCACAAAGATTTCAGAATTTGATCACTTGATGAAATCCTGTCTTGATAAACAAATATTTTCATTTGATACTGAGACCGACTCTGCCGACTCTATTGTTGCTAACTTAGTTGGCATATCTTTTTCTCTGGATAATAATACTGCTTTCTACATACCTATAAACCATAAAAAAATAGACACGGAAATTGACCTTAAGTATATAGTTTCTAGTTTACAAAACTTATTCAAAGATAAAAATATTACTGTTGTAGGGCAAAATATCAAATATGATATGAATGTTTTATATAGGTATGGCATAAACATGGACTGTAATATTCAAGATACAATGCTAATGTCCTATGTGCTTGACTCATCTGGTAAGCACGATTTAGATACTTTGGCTGAGAAGCACCTTAATGTACAAACTATCAAGTATGAAGAGTTAGTAGGTAAGGGAAAAAAGCAACTAGTGTTGTCGGATTTGGCCGCTGAAGATGTTTACAGGTATGCTTGTGAAGATGCAGATATCACACTGAAGTTATATAACTATTTTA
>CAJWMM010000086.1 GCA_913043035.1 uncultured Gammaproteobacteria bacterium
AAGGTATTAAGGTAAATCAAATTATTAATTTATCAAAAGATTTAGCAAGAACAATGTCGGTTACTAGCTTAAGAGTTGTCGATAATATTCCTGGCACTTCATCCATTGGCATCGAAATACCAAATGAGGTAAGAGAGACTGTTTCTCTTAGGGAAATTATTATTTCAAAGGAATACGAAAAGTCTAAATCGCCATTAACAATAGCTCTAGGTAAAGATATACAAGGTCACCCTGTTTGTAGCGATTTACAAAAGTTGCCTCATCTACTTGTAGCTGGAACTACTGGATCAGGGAAGTCAGTAACTCTGCACACCATGATTGTAAGTTTGCTTTATAAATCAGACCCTACGGAACTTAAAATGTTATTCGTTGATCCGAAGATGCTTGAATTAAGCGTTTACAATAATATCCCGCATTTATTAAATCCAGTTATAACAGATATGAGTGAAGCATCTGCTGGTTTGAGATGGTGTGTCCAACAGATGGATAAACGCTACAGACTAATGAATGATTTAGGAGTAAGAGATATTAAGGCATATAATAAATTATTAGATGATAATAAAATCTTTAACAAAGATAATGAGAGTGAATTTGTCCATGAGAAATTGCCATATATAGTTGTTGTGATTGATGAATTCGCAGATATGATGTTAGAGGTTGGCAAAAAAGTTGAAGATTTAATTATAAGATTAGCTCAGAAGTCACGTGCAGCAGGTATACATTTGATACTGGCAACTCAAAGGCCATCAGTCAATGTGATAACAGGATTAATCAAAGCTAACATACCTGCAAGAGTGGCACTTCAAGTAACATCTCATATTGACTCCAGAACTATTATTGATTCTATGGGCGCAGAGAATCTTTTAGGCAATGGTGATATGTTATTCATGGGCCCAGGATCAAGGATACCAAGTAGAGTACACGGTGCTTACGTTAGTGATGATGAAATAAAAAATATTGTTAAGTTCATCAATACTAATAATGAATCATCATATATTGATTCTTTACTAGAGAGTACACAAGAAGAGGAACAATCTGATATATCAACCGACGACGACCCTCTTTATCAAGATGCGTTGAATGTTGTAATAGAAACACGAAAAACATCTATATCTTTCTTACAAAGAAAACTAAGAATAGGTTATAATCGAGCAGCAAACTTGATTGAAACCATGGAAAGCAGGGGAGTTCTATCATCACAGCAGCCCAATGGAACCAGAGAGATCCTCAATCAAAAGTAAAGAGTTACCTAAGACATGTTGAACATAGATTACATCATTGATAATGATAAAGAAGTAATAGAGAAGTTAAAAGCAAAAGGCTTTGATATTGATATTGATGAGATAAAAATTTATTCTCATGATCGCAAAACAATTATCAAAGCGAAAGAAGATCTAGCATTTCAAAAGAATCAAATCTCTGACAAATTTAAAAGTACGAAAAATGATCAAGATAAAAAAAAATTGAGAGATGATTCCCAAAAGATTGAAAAATTAATTTCAGAGAATAAAGAAAAACTTGAATCAGTTGAGTTACAGCTCAAAAATATTTTGTTGCAGTTACCTAATATTCCAGATCGATCAGTTCCCGTGGGAGATCAATCAGAGAATCAGATTCTAAAATCATGGGGCACTCCAATTGATAATAATATTGATCACTCTGATTTTTTTATGAAATCATTATTAATTGATTCTGAAGCAGGTGTAAATCTAGCAAAATCTAGGTTTACTGTAATGAGGGGTGATTTAGTGAAACTTCAAAGAGCACTTATATCCTTTATGCTCGACTTTCATTTACATAATGGTTATACAGAATATTATTTACCATATCTTGTTAATTCTGATTCTTTAATTGGAACTGGGCAGTTGCCGAAATTTAAAGATGATCTATTCTCAATCGTAGATGAAGATCTTTACCTAATACCAACAGGAGAGGTACCATTGACAGGCCTTTATAAAAATAAAATAATCAATCTTAATGATTTACCGATTAAAATGACTTCGCACACACCATGTTTTCGATCAGAGGCTGGTTCTTATGGAAAAGATACAAAAGGGATTATTAGGCAGCATCAATTTGAAAAAGTTGAAATAGTTCAAATTGTTGAACCAGAAAAAGCTGAAGAGTCACTTGAGGATATTCTACAGAGCGCTGAATCTATACTTGAAAGTTTGAATTTACCTTATAGGAGGGTTCTTTTGGCCTCAGGCGATACAGGTTTTTCAGCATCTAAAACCGTTGATTTGGAAGTCTGGTTACCAGGCCAAAAGTCTTACCGCGAGATATCTTCATGTAGTATTTTCACAGATTTTCAATCAAGGAGATTAAATATCAAATATAAAGACAAGGATAATAAAAAATGTTTTCCATTTACACTAAATGGATCGGCACTAGCAATTGGTAGAACACTCATAGCACTCATCGAGAATCATACAAGGGATAATGTATTGCATATCCCTCAAGATCTCCAGTCTTTTTATGGCGCCGATATAATTAAATTATGAATCGCATCTATATTAATTTATAATAACCAAAAATCGGAAGTGTGCCAGAGTGGTTGAATGGGCCGGTCTTGAAAACCGTTAGGGCAGAAATGCTCTCGTGGGTTCGAATCCCACCACTTCCTAGAGTCATCTGTGGATAAGAAAAAATATTATAGTTGGATATTATATGACTGGGCTAATTCAGCTTATGCAACAATTGTTCTAGCTGGATTTTTTCCAATAATCTTTGCCGAATACTATGCAGCAAACTTCCAGGAAACCACAAGGACACTTATCCTTGGAATCGCTAATTCATCAGCTAGTTTAATCCTTATCGTATTTGCTCCTATTCTTGGTATAATTGCCGATAGAAAAAATAATAGGAAACTATTTTTAATCTTTTTTGCATTATTAGGAATCACATCAACCTTTTTATTGTCTTTTGCTGGTCAAGACAATTGGGCTCTTGCGTCAGTATTTTTTAGTATTTCTTTATTAGGTTTTATGCTTTCTAACGTATTTTACGATTCGATGCTATTAACATTTGATAATAAAGAATCTTATGACACTATTTCTTCATATGGTTATGCATTTGGGTATTTAGGAGGCGGTGTTGCTTTTGTCTTAAGTATACTTTTTTTAGTAATAAATGAAGGATCAACATATGACTTAATAATAAATAAAAAATTAGTCTTTATTTTTGCTTCTATTTGGTGGTTTATATTCATGATACCAATGATTTTATTTTGGGATAAATCAAGTCACTTTCCTACACCTAAACAATACTCATTAAAAGATACATTCATAGACATTTTCAATAACAAAACAATCTTCTATTTTTTATTTGCATATTGGATTTATATAGATGGTGTAGACACAATAATTAGAATGGCTGTTAATTATGGACTTACCTTAGGTTTTACCTCAAATGACTTATTACTAGCTTTACTTATAACACAATTTGTTGCATTTCCAGGAACTCTGCTTGTTAATAAAATAGCGCAATTTAAAAGTACTGAATTTGGAATCATATTTTGTTTAGTCATTTATCTTATAATCACTGTCATTTCATATACTCTGTCTACATTAGAAGAATTTTTCATCATTGCAGTTATGATAGGCCTTGTTCAGGGCGGTATTCAAGCATTAAGTAGATCCTATTTCTCCACACTAATCCCAAGCGGAAGAGATTGTGAGTATTTTGGTGTATACAATATGTTAGGTAAATTTGCTGCTCTACTGGGGCCGCTTTTAGTTGGTTTCATAACCTATTTGTCAGGAAGTACAAGAATAGGAATTTTGAGCTTATCTATATTTTTCATTATCGGCATTTATCTATTTAAAAAGCATGAACATCTAAAACTTAGTTAAATACGTTGCTTGTGGTAAAATTCCCATCAATGGAGATGTGTCAGAGTGGTCTATCGTGCTTCCTTGGAAAGGAAGTGTTGAGTC
>CAJWMM010000087.1 GCA_913043035.1 uncultured Gammaproteobacteria bacterium
AGTTATTACATTAATTTGTCTTTATTTAATTACAGGTTTTTGACATGGAGAGTTACAAAATAATAAAACACAAACATGATGCCATTGTTATTGGTGCAGGTGGGTCTGGCTTAAGAGCCACCATGGGGTTAGCTCAATCAAAACATAGTGTAGCTTGTATCAGTAAAGTTTTTCCAACAAGAAGTCATACAGTTGCTGCGCAAGGTGGTATTAGTGGAGCATTAGGCAATATGGGAGAGGATGACTGGAGATGGCACATGTACGACACAGTCAAAGGCTCAGATTGGTTAGGCGACCAAGACTCTATAGAATACATGTGTAAAAATGCTGTTGATTCAATTATTGAGCTAGAGCATTTTGGAGTGCCATTTTCAAGAACAGAGGAAGGAAAAATTTATCAGAGACCTTTTGGAGGCATGACTACTGAATATGGTAAAGGTATTGCACAGAGAACCTGCGCCGCAGCTGATCGAACTGGCCATGCTATTCTTCACACATTATATACACAGTCACTAAAAAATGACGTTGATTTCTTTATTGAGTATTTTGTCATTGACCTAGTTTATGAGGATGGAAAATGTATAGGTGTTTTAGCATGGTGTCTAGATGATGGGAGTATTCACTTATTTCAATCTCATTTGGTAATACTCGCAACAGGAGGATATGGAAGAGCATATTTGTCATCAACTTCTGCTCATACTTGTACGGGCGATGGCAATGGCATGATTTTACGATCCGGTTTGCCTTTACAAGATATGGAATTTATACAATTTCATCCAACAGGAATTTATGGAGCTGGTTGCTTGATAACCGAAGGTGCTCGCGGTGAGGGCGGTTATCTTACGAATTCGGATGGTGAGCGATTTATGCCTAAATATGCACCTAATGCAAAAGATCTTGCGTCTCGTGACGTTGTTAGTAGAGCAATGCAGATCGAAATAAATGAAGGAAGAGGCGTAGGCGATGATAAAGATCACGTCCTACTTCATTTAGAACACTTAGATGACGAGATCATTCACTCAAAACTCCCCGGTATAGCTGAAACAGCAAAGATATTCTCCGGAGTAGATGCAACAAAAGAACCAATCCCTGTTATACCAACAGTCCACTACAACATGGGTGGTACTCCAACTAACTTTAATACTGAAGTGCTTGCTAATGGCTCAGGTCAAGTCGTAGAGGGCTTAATGGCAATAGGAGAAGCTGCCTGTGTATCAGTTCATGGAGCAAATAGGCTTGGATCAAACTCGTTACTAGATCTTATTGTATTTGGAAGATCTGCGGCAGAGAGAGCATGTGAATTACTAGATAAAAAAACAAAAAACCACATTACTATCAAAGACAGTGCTCTAGATAAGATATTATCCAGGTTTGATAAGATAAGGAATTCCAAAGGCGATATAAGAACATCAGAACTCAGAGATAAAATGCAAAGAGCCATGCAAAGGTATGCACCAGTCTACAGAGACGAGAAAACATTAGAGAAAGGTATAGAAATTATGAAAGATAATTTCAGTAATTTCAATAACTTATCTGTAAGTGATAGATCCTTAATTTGGAATACTGACCTTGTGGAGTCACTAGAATTAAATAATCTTTTGTATCAGTCACTAGCTACGCTATACTCTGCATATAATAGAACTGAGAGTCGTGGTAGTCATGCTAGAGAAGACTACCCAGATAGGGACGATAAAGACTGGCTCAAACATACTATGGTTTGGGTAAGTGAGGACGGTGATAGCAGGTTTGATTATAAACCTGTTGAACTAAAAACTTTGACAGATGAAGTCGAGACTGTAGCTCTTAAAGCGAGGACATACTAAATGGCAAAATTCACATTACCAATTAATTCTATCGTAAAGAAAGGAACTACCTTTAATGCTGATGATGCTCAAACAAAGTCTAATAGAAAGCTCCGAGTTGATGTATATAGGTATAACCCTGACACCAATTCAAATCCTTACGTTGATACATATATTTTAGATAAAGATAAATTTGGACCAATGGCTCTCGATGTTCTTATATATATAAAAAATAATGTAGACCCAACGTTAACATTTCGAAGATCTTGTAGAGAGGGTATCTGTGGTTCATGCTCAATGAATATCAATGGCACCAATACTCTGGCATGTATACTTAACATTTCTGATGAAGAGAAACTTAAAATTTATCCATTGCCACACATGCCTGTTATAAAAGATTTAGTTCCAGATTTGAGTAATTTTTATAAGCAATATGAGTCAATTAAACCTTGGCTAATTAATGATAAAAAACCAGAGAGAGAACACCATCAAAGTCAGGAAGATAGAAGTAAGTTAGATGGACTATTTGAGTGTGTTCTGTGTGCTTGTTGTTCAACTAGTTGTCCCAGCTATTGGTGGAATTCTGACAAATATCTTGGACCTGCCTCTTTGCTCCATGCATATCGTTGGATTATAGATAGTAGGGATGATGCAAAGAAAGAGCGTTTATCCAATTTAGAAGACAAATTTAAATTATTTAGATGCCATACTATTATGAATTGCACCAAAACTTGTCCTAAATCACTAAACCCTGCTAAAGCAATTTCACATATTAAGAAAATGTTAGCAACTAACAAATAGTGTATTAGTTGTATACAAATTTATGCAAGTTTCAAAATTAAAGTGGAAGTGTCGCAAAGGGATTAGAGAACTTGATATACTACTTACTAGATATCTAGATAATATTTTTTTAACTTCACCAGTCATTGAGCAAGATATTTTTAAAGAGTTTATCGAAAAAGATACATATGAAATTCTTGATATTTTGATGGATAAGAAAACCTTTGATCAAAAATATAGTAAGATTGTATCGATACTAAGAACGTTAAACAAATGACTGCATCATCAGTTCTTCTTGGCGTTAATATCGATCATGTTGCTTTTATCAAAAAGTCTAGAGAAACTAGTTATCCTGATTTAATACAAGCTGTAAAACTCTGCGAGAAATCTGGAGCTGATTCAATCACCATTCACTTAAGAGAAGACAGACGTCACATTCAAGACGGTGACGCTATAACAATAAGACAGTACTGTAAAAAATTAAATTTCGAGATGGCTAATACAGATGAAATGATTGCGTTTGCACTCAAACTAAAGCCTAATTTTTGTTGTTTTGTTCCAGAGAATCGTGATGAAAAAACAACTGAGGGTGGTCTAGCTCTTAACGAAATGACAACGATGCAAGAAAAGCTGTTTAAAAAAAATATAGAGAAATTACAAGATGCTGGCATAGAGGTCTCTTTATTCATAGACCCAAACTTAGAGAGTGTCAAAAAATCAAAAGAATTAAGAGCAACATCTGTTGAACTCCATACCGGCCCTTATGCCATAAGCTATGAGTTAAATAATTATCAAAGTGAGCTTAGAAAACTTGTTGATGCTGCTAACCTAGCAAACGATCTCTCTTTGAAGGTTAATGCTGGGCATGGTCTGAATTATAAAAATTTACAACAAATATTGAAGTTACCGTACTTGAATGAACTTAATATTGGACATGCAATTATAGCAGAATCTGTTTTCATTGGTTTAGATGATGCAATAAAAAAAATCAAGCGTATAATTGATAATAGTGGTTAGAGGTGTTGGCATAGATATAATAGAGAACGTGAGAATCAAAAAAGCATTCTCTCGGTTCGGCTCTTTGTTTGCGAAAAAAATATTATCGGCTAACGAGTTGGAAGAATTTTCTCAGACACAAAAAAAAGTTAATTTTCTCGCTAAAAGGTTTGCGTCAAAAGAGGCTTTATCCAAATCTATTGGTATAGGTTTATATAGACAGGGTCTATCTCCTACAATAATTGATATTAAAAAAGATGGTTTAGGCAAGCCAACCGTCCTAATAAATAAAGAATTAAAAATAATACTAAATAAATATTCTATTAGTCATCTCCATTTGT
>CAJWMM010000088.1 GCA_913043035.1 uncultured Gammaproteobacteria bacterium
GATTATTCACAAATTGAATTAAGAGTTATGGCGCACCTCTCTCAAGATCAAACATTATTAGAAAGTTTCAAAAATAATGAGGATATACATTCTGTAACTGCAAAAGAAATCTTCTCTACTCCTGGCCAACCAAGTGATCAACAAAGGCGCGTGGCAAAAACAATTAATTTTGGTTTGATATATGGTATCTCTTCCTTTGGTCTTGCCAAGCAACTCAGAATTGACAATTCAGAAGCTAAAGAATTTATAGATAAATATTTTCTAAAATACTCAGGAGTAAAAAAATTTATGGGTGAGATAAAGAAAAAGGCAAAAGTTCAAGGATATGTAAAAACCTTAGCTGGACGAAAAATATTTCTGCCCAATATCACTCATAGCAATTTTCAAATTAGGAGCGCTGCTGAGAGAACTGCAATAAATGCTCCCATTCAAGGCACAGCCGCTGATATTCTGAAACTGGCGATGATACAGATTGATAAATGGTTACTCAGCGAAGATGGTAATATCAACATGTTAATGCAAGTTCATGATGAGCTAGTTTTTGAAGTCAAAAACTCATTTGTAGAGGAGGCAAAGGCGAAGATTGACAATTTGATGAGTAATTGTTTAAAGCTTGATGTGCCATTAATTGTAGATGTAGGTTTGGGGAATAATTGGGAAACCGCTCATTAATATATACTCACCTCTATGTTTGAACAATAAGATGTTTCATATATAATTACACTGGGATTATGATGAAAATACCTTATTATTTTTTGCTAATTTATTTTACCGCCACTCTGTCAATGGTTTATGCAGGCGATGTCGAAAAAGGTAAAGAGAAAAGCGCAACTTGTGTTGCATGTCATGGAAATGCAGGCATAAGTATTAATCCAGAGTGGCCAAAGCTTGCCGGTCAGCACGCGAAATACCTAGAGACTCAGTTATATGAGTTCCAAAAAGGTCCTGATGGTTCAAGGAATAATGCAATAATGTATGGTATAGCACTCGCACTCAGTGAAGAGGATATTCAAGATATTTCTGCCTATTATGCTTCGTTGGAAAATTCAATTGGGCTAACTGATGACCCTTATCTTGAAGACGGACAAAATATTTACAGAGGGGGTAATATGGAGTACAAAATTCAAGCTTGTATGGCATGTCACGGGCCTAATGGTCAGGGAAATAGTCTAGCTGGAATTCCCTCATTGTCTGGACAACACTCAGAGTATATTTATCAACAGTTAAAAAAATTCCAAAGCACTGATAGAGCAAACGATTATAATAAGATGATGCGTAATATTGCATCAAGAATGTCGGATGAGGAAATGAAAGCCGTGGCAGAATATATTGAGGGACTATACTAATGGTTAAATATGCTTCTTACTTAGGCAAGTTAATTTTCTGTTTTCTATTACTGACAACAGTGTCTTTTGCGAACCCGAAATATGTCCAAATATCAAATCAAAAACAAACAGAATATGATCAAATTGTTATTTATGAATTTTTTTGGTATGGCTGCCCACATTGTTTCAATCTTGAGCCAACCATGAATCAAATAGAGGGAGATTTAGGCAAAGATACAGTTCTGATAAAAGTTCCCGTCTCCTTGAGAGACACTTGGCAGAATCATGCAAAAGCATATTTTACACTAAAGCAAATGAATTTAGATGATGATTTACATGATAAACTTTTTGAAGAAATTCATATTAACTCTCAAAGACTTGACACCAAAGATTCACTAAGTCAATTTGTATCAAACAATGGATATAACGCTAAGAAATTTGAAGAATTATTTGACTCGTTTGGTACAGAGATTAGAATGAATAAAGCAAGTCGACTAGCTAAAGAGTATCAGATAAATTCAGTACCTACACTTGTCATAAACGGCAAGTATATGACTAGTGGATCTTATGTAAGCTCATATGATGAGCTCGTAGATGTAGTCAATTTGTTAATAGAAAAAGAAAGACAAAACTGAGGTGGATATATGAACGCGAGAGTTATAAGTGGCAAAGAAGTTGCAGAAAATATATTAAGTAATGATCTGAAGTCTCGAGTAGAAAAACTAAAAGATAAGGATATAGTTCCTAAATTAGTTGTGATACTTGTAGGTGAGATGAAAGCATCAGCAAGCTATGTAGCACAGAAAGAGAAGTTTGCTGGCAAAGCTGGAATTGAGTCAGAGGTAAGAAGATTCGAAGACTCAATTTCAGAACAAGAAATACTAGATGAGATTGATAAAATAAATAGTGATATTTCTATTCACGGTGTTATCGTTCAATTACCCCTACCAAAACATATTTCTGTAACTAAGGTCTTAAATTCCATTGATCCAACCAAGGATGTTGACGGGTTCACGCCGAGCAACGTAGGAAAACTTTTTCTTGGTGAAGATACACTCGTTTCATGTACACCCAAAGGTATAATGTCTATTTTACAATCTGCAGATGTTGATCTTACAGGCAAGAACGTCACAGTTATAGGTAGATCAAATATAGTAGGCAAACCTGTATCAATTCTTTGCCAGCAACAAAACGCTACCGTTACTATGTGTCACTCAAAAACTAGAGATATTAACGCTAAACTCGCAGATGCAGATATTATAATCGTTGCAGCAGGAGTGCCGAAGTTTATAGATGGAGACCAAATTCCAAATGGAGCAGTAGTTGTTGATGTTGGCATACATAATATTGATGGTAAACTCTGTGGTGATGTTGACTTTGAATCGGCATCAAAAAAAGCATCTGCAATAACCCCCGTTCCAGGTGGTGTTGGGCCAATGACTGTTTGCGCCTTAATAGAGAACACAATTATAGCAGCTGAAAGAGCATCATAAGCGCCTGAGAAGATTTGAACTTCTGACCTTTAGCTTCGGAAGCTAATGCTCTATCCAACTGAGCTACAGGCGCAAAATACTTAATGATTTTATCTCAACTTTTAGTATAATCTACTCTGTTATTTTAATTAAATAGCACAAGTCGAAGTGGATATATATGACAGACCAACAATTTTTTAGAATCTTTACAATTGTCTCACTAATAATAGTATTTATTGCTATAGTTATTGGGATACTCTCAAATATTTTTGCATCATATTCTATCCATCCAAGTGAGAATTATAAGTCACTAAATCAAGAAAATGAAATAACAAGAACTGCACCAGCAGGAAGAGTTAACTTAGCTAGTAACCCATCTATTGAACAGACTGTTGCAGTTATTGAGGAAAGAGACTCTATTTGTGATTCAATGGAAGGTGAGTTTACAACTCATGAGGTTAAAATGCTAAATGAGAGTGGTTCAGGAGCAATGGTTTTTGAACCAAGTTTTATTAGAATCAATACATGTGATAGCATTAACTTCGAGATGGTAGATGCAGGACATAATGCAGAAACTGTTGCAGCACCAAATGGCAGCATACCTTTCAACACAATGTATGAAAAAAACACCATTATTCAGTTCGATACTAATGGACTTTATTTGTATCAGTGTGCCCCGCATGCAATGATGGCTATGGCTGGAATCATAGAGGTTGCAGACACAAACAATCTTGATCAGATGAAATCTGAAATAGAAAAATTTGAATCTAATGTTATGATTCCTGAAGTCAAAACTAGGATGTCAGACTTATTTAATAAAAACATTAACTGAGAGAGCTTATATTTAGTGTCTTCCTAATCACCTAATTGTTAAGTTTTTTTTCTAAAGCCTCAATTTTCTCACGTGTTTTCAACAGTACTTGTTTTTGCACATCAAATTCTTCTCTTGTCACTAAATCTAGGCGATGGAGGTGATCCTCGATGGTTTTCTTAAGCGTGCCTCTAAATTCCTCTGTCATCTTGGACGCTCCAGAGGGCATAAGACTCTCTATTTTTTCTACAAGCTCTATAATTGATTTAGTTTCCATAA
>CAJWMM010000089.1 GCA_913043035.1 uncultured Gammaproteobacteria bacterium
CTATTGGGTGGCTATTCAGACCACCTTGCAGTTAAGGTAAAAATAATTAGCAATTAAAATCTAATTTAACACTTTAATAATTTAGCCTGGTATTCTCACGGCTTTTATTTGCGAAGATTGGTAGTTTTCATAACTGCTGTATTCAGTGATCTTATCACTTTTTATTTCTATTAATCTGGTTGCCAATGAAGATATGAATTCTCTATCGTGGCTAACAAAGATTGTTGTACCATCAAACAGACCTAGAGATTGGTTCAGAGACTCTATGGATTCCATATCAAGGTGATTTGTTGGCTCATCCAATATTATTACGTTTGCTCTTTGCAGAATAATTTTTCCAAAAAGCATTCTTCTTTGTTCACCTCCTGAAAGAACGTTTATAGGTTTGTTGATATCATTCTGAGAGAAGAGCAGTCTACCAAGTGTCCCACGTATTGTTTCCATGTCATCTTCTTGATGGCTCCATTTTGCCATCCAATCGATAAGAGAGATGTTTGACTTGAACTCTTCACTGTGATTTTGGGCGAAATAACCTATAATGGCATTCTCTGACCATTTTGCTGATCCCTCATCCGCAAAACTGTCATCAATTAGGCATTTTAGCAATGTAGTCTTTCCGATTCCACTTTCTCCAATTATGGCAATACGATCACCCGAATTAATGGTTATACTAAATTTTTTTATAATGCTTAGGCTATCATACGCCTTTGAGATATTTTCTAGTTCTAGAACTTTGTTGTGTACTTTTTTTTCTTGATTGAATCTGATAAATGGATAGACCCTACTTGATTTTTTAATGTCATCTAATTTGATCTTATTGATTTGATTAGCCCTTGATGTCGCCTGTCTTGCTTTTGATGCATTTGCAGAGAACCTTTTTACAAAAGATTGGAGCTCATTGATCTTCGCTTGTTTTTTAGCATTCTCATTGATCAATGTTTCTCGCGCCTGAGTTGAAGCGATCATAAAATCATCATAGTTACCCGGGTAGAGTCTGATCTCACCATAATCAAGATCAGCCATGTGGGTGCAAACACTATTTAAAAAGCGACGATCATGAGAAATAACTATCATTGTGCAGTCTCGAGATTGGAGTGTGTTCTCGAGCCACCGAATTGTATTTATATCCAAATTATTAGTAGGCTCATCCAACAGTAAAATACCGGGGTCACCAAAAAGTGCTTGAGCGAGCAGAACTCTAAGTTTTAATCCAGGAGCAATTGAGCTCATTGGTTTAGCATGGTCCTTTATTGGTATCCCTACGCCTAATAGTAGCTCCTCTGCTTCTGCCTCAGCAGTGTATCCACCCATCTCACCAAACTCGGATTCGAGATCTGCAACTCTCATTCCTTGTTCTTCAGTCATATTTGGTAAACTATAAATATGATCTCTTTCTTGTTTTATCTTCCAAAGTAGGCCATGCCCCATAATAACACAGTCAGAGACTATAACATCCTCATAGGCAAATTGATCTTGATTTAGTTTTGCTAATCTCTTGGTCCTATCAATTGAAACAGTGCCAGAGCTTGCATCGATCTCATTTGTGAGAATCTTCATAAATGTAGATTTTCCCGAACCATTTGCGCCAATTAGACCATATCTATTACTGCTTGAAAAAGACACTGTTATGTTCTCGAAAAGAGGCTCGGAACCAAATTGAATGGAAATGTTTTCAGTTGAGATCATTTTAGTAATTGTTAAATGTTGTTAAAGGCCAAGTAGTTTGGTTAGGTACGGTAGATAATAAAGTATAAATCGAATGGAAAGTTTAATAAAAAGGACCTGATAATCACATAAACAATAAATTAAGACCTTTTAGTTAGATCCATTTAATAAACGGTTTAAAAATTCATTATCATGAAAGATTGTTAATTATTTAAATGAGTAATCTAGATAAACGAGAGTATACTCCTCGGCCTAAAAATCATAAATATCAAGTCTGTTATGAATCATGAATAAAACAAGATCAAAAACCAAAGATTCCTTTTCCAATTTTTCCTTAAGCGGAGAGTTATTAAAAGCTATTAAAGAATTGGGTTTCAAACATCCGACTCCCATTCAAAACAAGGTCATTCCACATTTAATGTCCTCTGATCAGGACTTAATTGCATCTGCTCAGACAGGGACAGGGAAAACGGCTGCATTTGGTTTACCATTATTAAACCTGACAAACACACATAGCAATAAGGTCCAAACTCTCATTTTATGTCCTACTCGGGAACTTTGCATTCAAATTACAAATGATCTATCAAGCTATTCAAAATATCTAAGGATGGTAAATATTCTAGCAGTTTATGGGGGAACTAAGATTGAGAAACAAATAAGAGCTCTTAAGAGAGGGCCACAGATTATTGTTGGCACCCCAGGAAGGACAAAGGATCTAATTCGAAGAAAAAAGTTATTTGTTGATAATATTAAACGTTTGGTATTGGATGAAGCAGATGAGATGCTATCAATGGGATTTAAAGATGATCTTGAATCCATTATTCACGCAACATCAAAGAAAAAACAAATTCTACTCTTTTCAGCAACTATGACACCAAAGGTGATTGGTGTTACAAAAAAGTACATGAAAAAATCGATAGAGATTGCTGTTGCTAGGGTAAATAGAGCAGCAGATAATGTTCAGCATCAGTTTTATATGGTACAGGCAAAAGATAGATATGAAGTCATAAAGCGAATAGCAGATATGAACCCTGATATATATGGTATTGTTTTCTGCCGTACAAGAAGGGAAACCAAAGAAGTTTCCAATAAGCTAATGAACGATCATTATAATGCAGATACCATTCATGGGGACTTAACTCAAGCAGAAAGAGATGATGTCATGAGACGTTTTAGAAAACGTCAATTGCAGATATTAGTCGCAACAGACGTTGCTGCCAGAGGATTAGACGTTGAAGACCTCACCCATGTGATCAATTACAATTTACCTGATGATGATGAAATTTATATTCATAGAAGCGGAAGAACAGGGAGAGCGGGTAAAAAGGGTCTATCAATGGTGATCATTCATGGACGAGAAATAAGAAAATTAAAAGATATTGAAAAAACATCTGGTATCTCTTTTGTAAAAAAAGAGGTACCAAATGGTTTAGATATATGCAAAAAACGTTTATACGCTCTCATAGATAAAATTGAGAAGGTTGATATTAATGAAGATCAAATAGAACCATTTTTACCGTATATCTATGACAAATTGAATTGGCTTGATAGAGAAAAACTCATTAAGCACTTTGTCTCAGCTGAGTTCAATAGATATTTATCTTATTACAAAGATTCAAAAGACATCAATTTGAAAGCCAATAAAAAAGCTCAAAAGAATAAGCGAAAAAGAAATCGAAGAAAATTCTTCAATTCTAAAAACAAAAACAGAAAAAATAAACGCAAGAAGGGAAAACGAATAAAGCAATTCTAATATACAATTGTTTACCTCAATTTATTTTGGGGGAATTTATTTTCTAGAATCAGTCAGTTTTCAGTTGATTTCATAAAAGTGATCACTTTCCTTATTCCCACAGTAAGGGACTTTAAAATTCATACACTCCAGAAATACTTTCTATAAAAATTAATAAAATCTATTTGTTTCTTCTTGGTTTAGTTTATTATCTTATGAGCGTTATGAACGTTTTATATAATAGAAAGGAAGTATAATGAAAAAAATAATGTTAATTTTATTTTCAACTTGTCTTGTGGCTCAAACTGCACAAGTACAAATAGTACACAACTCTCCATCACCAACAGTGGACGTTTACGTCGATGGTAGTGTTGCCCTGGAAGGAGTTGAATATAGAGCAAGTACTGGTCTGCTGGACCTTCCAGTAAGCACAGAGGTTGGAATCGCGCCAGCAGGTGAGGATGT
>CAJWMM010000090.1 GCA_913043035.1 uncultured Gammaproteobacteria bacterium
CCTTATAATGCCTATGGTGAAAAATATAAGTATATAAACAATAAGCATTTCTCGGATTTTTTTCTGAATTGTATAAATAAACCCAAAGTTTTGGAATTCTGCAGTAATAATATTGTATTTGAAGGTGGAAACATTGTAAATAATGCTAGCATTTGTTTAACAAACATAAATTGTCTCAAGCAACATAATAAAGGTATGAGTTACTCGAAAATTAAAAATAATCTTGAGTCATTTTTTAAAGAAAATATTTACCAAAAACTTGATTTTATTGATATTCCGCCTATAACAGGAGATGATACAAATGGTCATATTGATAACTTAGTGAGATTTTATGATGATGCGATATTAATTATGAGTACGAACTCTAAATCTCATCCTGATTATAACAGATTAAAAGAACTCAAAAGTCAAATCTACGATATCTGTGATAGAAATAATATAAAAAATATTATACAAGTAAAGCATGAACATCGAAATATTGTGAAGAATGATAAAAATGAAATATTACCTTTCTCTTACCTTAATTATCTTAGGATTGCCAATATTATTTATATGCCACTATCAGGCAAAGAAACAGATAAAGATAAAGATTATTTAAAGAAAATTTTTAAGAGAGATAATCTTGTTTTTATCTACAGTAAACCACTCCTTAGTGAATGCGGAGGTTTGCATTGTTGTAGCTATAATTGGAGACATTTTGAATAAAATAGTTAACATAGTAAATATTCAAAGAGACTTTGGTAATGATCAATCTAAGATTGTTGTTAATATATTGAAATATATTCGATCTTTGAAAATAAAAAAACAGTCTATAGTTGTATTACATGAGTTATCATTGACAAGATATTTTCCCATTACAAAAGAAAAAAATATTTTTGAGAAAATATGTATCACAATACCTCATGTAATAAAACTTTTTATTAAACTTTGTCAAGATAAGGAAATTTATCTTGTATTGTCTATGTATGAAAAAACTAATAATAAGAATTATTTTAATTCAACCATAATTATTTCTCCTAATGGGGAATTAATTGCTAAACAAAGGAAAAGAAATATTCCAAATGAAATATGTTATCAAGAAGATTACTATTTTAATAAATCTAATAAACTAAAAGTTTTTGATATAGGTATCTGTAGATTAGGCATATTGATCTGTTGGGATCAATGGGACCCTGCAAACTATCAAAAATTATGTGATCAAAATGTTGACATTATTATTTCCCCGACTTCGATTGGTTATGCTTCGAAGAGTAACATTCCTCTTACACTCAAAAACGAGAAAGAGAATTGGGAAATGACCATTCGGATGAATAGTCTTTTAACTAGTACCCCGGTCATTGTCACGAATAGATGTTCAAATGAAATAAGAGGTATTTATAAAATCAATTTTTGGGGCTCTAGTTTTATTACAAATTCTGATGGCGAAATAGTCAAACAAGCAGGGCGAGCGAATAAAACTATCACGACATCAATTGATTTGCGAGATAAGGCGAAATCATTGAAAAAATGGGGTTTCAAGGCACCATAAATAGGATTATATGTAGTTATATATTAAGAAAAGGTATTCATTTAGTGCTCTAGATACTGTAAAATCATAAGATGTAGATGACTAGGTTGTTATCTATCTCATTCAGAAAGGGAGATATATGAGAATTTTATTGCTACTTTTTGTCAGTTTTTTCATGACTAACTTCACAATTGCCTCAACAAGCAGTTATGTTATGCATCATCATAATGAGGTCGAGGTTGTTTCTTCATGTGACTTAGTTTTTAATGAAGAGGATGAAGATGCTGAAGAAGAAGAGCCAGAATGTGACTAATCTATAATAAAGGAGGAGGAGTATGAAAATTAATTCATTACTATCAATATTAACGGTTTCTCTACTTATGACATCAATAGCTATAGCTGAGAAGCCAGTTGCGATATCTAAAGCTGACGGACCATATTCACTAGAAATTGGGGTGTCCGTTGATTTAGGTGGCGGAAAAACAATAATGAGGAACCAGAATAATAAAAATACTGTGAATCCCTCATTTGCAAAAACATCAAGACCATGTCCCCCATTTTGCATACAGCCTATGCAATTAAGGCCTGGTGTTGAAACGATCGGCGAACAAGAGATGATTCATTATGCAATGATGATGAGCAAAGGACAAACAATGCCTAATGGCTCTGAAATAATGATTATTGACTCAAGGACACCTGATTGGACTGCAAAGGGTATGATTCCTGGAGCTGTAAATTTACCTTGGACGCTTTTGAGCGAGCGTAAAGGTGCTGACCCAATATCAATAGCAGAAATCATGACAGAACAATTTGGTGCTAAAGAGCAAAATGGTTTATTTTATTTTGATACTGCAAAAACTCTTGTTCTTTATTGTAACGGGATGTGGTGTGGTCAATCACCAAATAACATTAAAAGCCTACTTAAGTATGGGTACCCAGCTGATAAAATTAAATGGTATCGTGGTGGTATGCAAAATTGGGAAATTTTAGGCTTTAACACAGTAAAATAGTTCTTTACTCAAATTATAAAAAGCAGCACTATGTGCTGCTTTTTTTATGAAAAGGCATTATGGAAGAAATAAATTATAAAATTAAAAAAAATGTTGGAAGTCTTTACGGATCATCACCATTGTATTTTATAAAAAATAAACTTAAAGATCATAAAAAAATAGTTGTTATAGTTGAGAATAATAATCAAGCATTGAATCTTCAGAATGAATTAAAGCCATTTTTAAAACAAGAAAATATAATTGATGTTTTCTTAAACTACGAGACACTTCCATATGAAGAGGTCCTAGAAGATAAAGAAATATTATCTAAAAGGATAAAAACAATCATCAATAAGAACAAATCTGGTGTTGTTATTACAAACATGCAGGCGATTATTAGAAAATTGAGTTCTAATCTAACAAAGAATAACTTTTTAAAAAAGATTGATCATAATATAAAATATTCCGAAATTATAGATCAACTTACTGTAATGAGATTTGAAAAGACAAATGTGATACATAACAGAGGAGAATTTGCAGTGAAGGGGCCAATTATAGATATATATCCAATTTCCTCAAATAAACCTTATAGACTACAATTTGATGATCAAAATTTAGAAATGATAAAGATATTTGATATTGACACACAAATTACAACGAGTGAACAAAATTCTCTATATGTTTGTGACACATCTGAAGTCTTTCTTACTCCTCTTGAGATAGAATACTATAAGAAAAATGCTGCAAGACAATTTGATAAGGAATATCTTGAGGATATAGAATACCAACGTATAGTTAATAATGTTGCATGTCCAAATATCCATAATCTCATACCTTTGGTCTATAAAAATTATTCGACTTTTTTTAATTTATTTGAGAATGCAAATATCTTATATGTATCATCCTTAGATGTTGAGAATGAAATTACAAAGATATATCAACAATATCAGAAATTTTATGAAATTAATGTAGATTTAAAGTATATTTTACATCCCGAAGATATACTTATAAATCAAAAGTATCTAAAGAAGGTATTTGCTAGAAATAATTATATAAAAATATCAAATTTTAAACTTACATCAGATCAAAATTCACAGAATGAACCTATAAAAAAACTGCCAAGCATATTAATTGACAATAAAAAAAATAATCCATATTCAGATTTGTATAAATTATTAAAGAGTAGAATATATAAGCTAAACATCTTCGTAACCAGAGATAGTCTTAAAAAGGAAATTGAGAAGATTCTAGAAGATATAAATCTCAAATATAGACATTGTAGTCATCTTGATGGAAAGTCTGATAAATATGATGTAACTATGATTAATGG
>CAJWMM010000091.1 GCA_913043035.1 uncultured Gammaproteobacteria bacterium
GCCATCTCCGAGCAAAACCTAATGTTTACAACAGATTTATGACATTTGATTGTCATACACTTGTCATACACTTTTTTTGTCATACACTTTTGCAATTAACTCCAGTAACCATTGATTTGTAGAACGATAGACTAGTTCCGAATCTCCGTCTCTTCATGATATAATTTAGGAGTTAATAATATGGGTGGCACTTATGGGTTTTATAGAATCAGTAAAAATATGTTTTAGTAAGTATTTTGATTTTTCAGGACGAGCATCTCGATCTGAGTTTTGGTACTTTACATTATTTTTAGCGATATACACATTTATAATTGGTTTAACTGTTGGAGTAGTATTAGAAACAAGATATCCGGGCACATCTAAAGCAGATATAGATTACTTTTTTGATAGTTTTGGCACAATATTCTTTATACCTCTTTTGATCCCAACTTTTGCTGTTACATCTAGAAGATTTCACGACTTTGGTCATTCTGGTTGGATACAAATAGGTTTTTATTTTGTAATGGTTATTTCCGACTCAATCAATACAGATACAGGTTTGGTTTTATTTCTTGTTTCATATATTCTCTTTTATGTCTATGCTTCTCAAAAACCTATCGGTGAGAATAAATATGGAGCAGTTATACGTTAGACATAAAAACTATATTAAAATGTAAACACCATATATAAGAACAAATATATTCAGGAGAACTGAAAATATAATTGATGATGCAGCATTATAAAGTTTTTGAGAAATAAAAAAAGCTAATATAGGTATTACTAAATATACATAATTACCTAAAACAAAAGAATCCGTATAAAATCTAATAAATAATATTTGAATAAGACCAAATATTAAATAACCAAAAGAAATATTACTTCGAATTTCTACTTTTTCATTACTAATGTTTGATGAAATAAGAGCCAACATAGAACCTCCCATATTTGTAAAGCCATGAAGTAGTCCAAGAGCACCTAGGCTTAATTTCATGAATAATTTGTTTATTCTAAATTTAAGATAGTGTTTTAAGATCAGAATATTAATTATTGAGAAGATGATCATTACAAACGCTACAATTGTATTAATATCAATATCCTCATAGAAGGATTTTAGTATAAGAAGTGAAATTATTAGAAATGGTACTGCAATGGTAAGAAAATTCTTTTTAAAATGGAAATTTTTAGATTTATCTGTAACGAACTGTAAAAAACTGATTATGATTGAAAACGGTAGGAGTATATTTAAAACGCTATAAAAATCATAACCTAGTTGAAGAAATATAGGCGTACCAACAATTAATAATCCAACTCCGAAGATCGATTGAAATACTGATAGAACTGTTATGATTACTATTTCAAAAATACTCATTAAATAAATTATTTCAAAAACCTTAGTATAATAGATTATAAGATTAAAATATGTTATATTTTAAATGTGAATTATCGTAATGTTTTATATTCTATCGTTATGTTACCGGCTGTATCCTTCGCTTTTATGTCTGGGATTGATGAAAGTCGTGACACACAAGGCGAACTTGAGATATCGGGCGCTTATATTCCACTAGGACCTCCAGGCATGATGAGCGTTGGCTACCTCAAGATAACAAATACCTCTGACGAAGATATTGGTTTCGATAAATTTTCTTCACCGGTATTTGATTCAGTCGAGGTGCATGGCACTGAGCACAAAAATGGTGTCGCTAGAATGACTCATGTGAAAAATCTTACTATCCCTGCAAATTCCACTGTTGAATTAAAGCCAGGACACACTCATCTTATGCTTGTTGGCCCAAGACGCGATATAAAAGCTGGTGAAAATATCATGATGATTGGACTTGGCTTCAATGAAAAAAGATACATGATAAAGTTCCGTGTCATCGATCCAAGAGATGATCATACAGATCATACAGATCATAGTCATCATAATCACTAATAGCACTCTGATATAGCGCTAAATAATGCTACAATTAAGCATGCATAAAATATGGATGTTATTAATAATATCATTACTGTGTTCGGGAGTTAATGCTGCATCTCAATCTAAAGCAGGATCAGTAGTTTATTTTGTCACGCCAAAAGATGGTCAGACAGTTAAAAATCCTATTCAATTATCTTTTGGATTAGAGGGCATGAATTTGGTCGAAGCAGGGATTGATGATCCTTATTCTGGGCATCATCATTTATTAATAAATGTAGATCAACTACCTAATATGAATTTACCTATACCCGCAGATGATCAACATATACATTTTGGCAAAGGTCAAGATAGCAGCGTGATATACTTAAATCCTGGCGAGTATACACTTCAACTGTTATTTGCGGATTATCTTCACATACCTCACGATAAGCCGTTAATTTCAAAAAAAATTTCTATTAAAGTAGTAGAATGAATAACTCTATTGATCAAAATGAAAAAAATTATCTCTGTAATACAGTAGAATTTCTTGTACCATTTACGAAAACACTTGTAGACCTTCTCTCCAGCAGTACTATCAAGGAATGGATGCTCCTGAGAGAGCTTAAAAATCTCCATATAAATAATGCTTCGCTTTCAGATGGAACTATTAACACAACTACAGAAGTAAAAGATTTTTCGGTTAGTATATTGTATGTAGGTATCAGGAATTTTATTCTCACAATTAGAGGTATGAATCATTACAATGGCTTTTGCATCATCGTCACTAACAAGGGTATAGTCGTGAATGATAATTCGGCAGACTCTCCAACGGAGGAAGCAAAATTATTAAAAAAGGATTTCCTTGGTAACTATAAAAGCCCATATCTGATAACAGATGCATTTTTAAAATTTAGAAATCAAGGTAGATAATGGCTAAGATCTTTTTTAAACGTTGTGAGGAAACTTTTGAAATTGAGATGCCAGAGGGGACAAAAGTTGTTCACGCAGCATATAAACTCAAACTCCCTGAAGTGCCAGCTAATTGCAGAGGTAAATGTCAATGTGGAACTTGCCATGTTCATGTTGATCCTGAATGGGTAGATAAAATTGAACCAATGGAAGTTGATACTATGGAGCTATTTTTATTGAAAAGACAAAAAAGCTATAATCCAGAGTTAAGTCGTTTATCTTGTCAAATTAGAATTAAAGACGAATACGATGGTCTTACATTATCTCTTGTTGAGGATAATATTCCAAGAAATTGATGATATGAGTTTAATAGAACAACAAGGTAATGGCTTTAACAGTGATCTGAGTGTTCGTATTGTGATAATTGAATCCCAGGAAAAATGGAGATCGTCTCCATCTGATGGAGTAAAAAGAATATACTTAGATAGAGCTGATTATACTGAGTATACTAGCGCTACCTCAATCGTCAAATTTGATAGACGTAGTAGGTTCTTAGCACATGACCATAAAAATGGTGAAGAGTTTCTTGTTTTAGATGGCATTTTTTCTGATGAATATGGTGATTATCATAAAGGAACGTATGTGAGAAATCCCCATGGTTCATGTCACAGCCCCTATAGCAAGGATGGATGTAAAATTTTTGTAAAATTAAGACAATTCCAAAAAGGTGATACTGCTAGAGTGGTTAAAAGTATGTCTGAGCCATGGAAAATATATAACGAGGAAGTTGATTTTCTAAAATTACATCAATTTAAAACTGAAATTGCTTATTTAGCTAAATTTAAGCCATACTCTGAAGTCAAAATGCCATTCAAAAACAACAAAGGAGAAGAGATTTTGATCTTATCAGGAAATCTATGCGATAGTACGAATAACTTTTCAGCTGTCACATGGATAAGAGATCCAAAGAGTTGTTTTGAGCATGCGTC
>CAJWMM010000092.1 GCA_913043035.1 uncultured Gammaproteobacteria bacterium
TAATCAATAAATATGAAAAAATATCTTTGTTTAATATGTGGCTTGATCTATGATGAGGAGCTCGGTTGGCCAGATGATGGCATTGAACCTGGCACTAAATGGGAAGATGTTCCTGCTACGTGGGCATGTCCTGATTGTGGTGCGTCAAAAGATGATTTTGATATGATTGAAGTAACGTAATTGGATAGACTCTTTTCAAATTTCGATTTTAAAGTCCTCAAGATCGCTATCCCTCTTATAATATCTAATATGACTATTCCACTTGTAGGCTTTGTCGATAACGTTATGATGGGTTATTTAGGTTCTGTAGTTTATATTGGAGCAATCGGAATTGGCTCAATAGTTATTAGTTATATTTTGTTTAGTTTTGGTTTTATAAAATCAATCACTACAGGCTTTGTTTCACAGAATACAGGTGCTAATGCATTCAGAGAATTATTTAAATCCTTATATCAAATAATAATAATCTCTTTAGTTATTTCAATTACCATTTTGCTGTTTAGACATCAAATAATTAACGTAGCTCTTAGTTTTGTAAGCGGTTCAGGTGAGATTATCGAGAATAGTAAAACTTATCTAGAAATAAGGGTATGGTCTATCCCTGCAATTTTTATGAGAGATATTCTAATAGGATATTATATTGGAACACAGCGAACAATATTAGCGATGTTAGTAAGTGTATTCATTAATTTTATTAATATTATTTTAGATATTATTTTTGTTTATTATCTTAATTATTCCATAGATGGTGTCGCCATAGCTTCAGTTATAGCTGAGTACTCAGTAATAATTTTTCTTATATTTGCCTATACCAAAGAAAAAAATAGAATAAAAATAGACTTTAAATCATTATTTTATGGGAATTCTTTTGTTGAAAAAATTAATGCAAATGTAGATATGTTCATAAGATCTTTTATTTTAATGACTTGTTTATCTTATTTTATAATCTCAAGTGCAGGATACGGTGATATTGAATTGGCAGCTAACACCATACTTTTAAATTTCTTTTTTATTTTTTCACATGGTTTAGATGGATTTGCTCATGCCTCAGAAGTACTTGTCGGTGATGCAATAGGTAAGAAAAAAAGGGATTATTTGCTTACTTCTATATTCACTACAGGCAAATTTTCACTCTATTTTATGCTAATTTATCTTATTACTTTCATGGCGCTAAGTTCTAAGTTAATACTATTTATATCGAATGTTAATGAACTAATATTTGCTGTCGAAGAATATATTATTTGGTTATACGCTATCTTCATTATAGCCACTATAGCTTTTTGGTTAGACGGTGTATTTATTGGTCTTTTGAAGACTAAATTATTAAGAAATGTGATGATTATATCAGGTGGACTGTTTTTTTTATTGGTATTGATAATTTTTAATTCAGGGAATCATTTACTTTGGCTTACTTTACTTATTTTTTTCTTTTTACGTAGTTTTTTATTAGGTTTATCTTTAGTAAATACCCTAAGAAAAAAATCCATATAAGTAAGATCTTTTGGTCTAATTAGTCTTTCAGTTTTTGAAATTTATGTTATATTGTAAGCTGTTCAGTAAGTTAAGGAGAGCTCGTGGTATTCGGATTATTCAAAAAAAAGGAGCCTGTAAAGGTTACCATAAAAAGCACAGGTGATGAGTTTATGTGTGAACCTGGTGAATTGTTAATGAAAGCAGCACTAAGAAACAAGATTGCTTGGCCACTTTCTTGCAAAGTAGGAAGTTGTGGATCATGTAGAGCAACTATACTAGAGGGAGAGGGTAAATATCCTCCGAGTCCATGCGATCCAGTGATGATACTCCATAAAGAAGAAATCGATAATGGAATGGTTATCGCATGTCAGTGGATGCCTACAACCGACATTGTTGTAGATGTTGCAGTTGGCACAGAAGGTGATAAACGAGGAATGGTTTAATCAACAGTTGTTATTTCATCTCGAGATAATTTTACTACCTCAAAACTTTTCTTAGCAAGTGTGTACGCATCTTCATTACACCCAATTGGTTCGTGAAATTTGATTATCACGTCTGTCCTCAGTTTAGACATACATCTAATAGCAATTTTTATTAAAGTTTGACTTTTATCAGCCCAGCAAATTTTTATATCATTCTGATTATCAATTGGATAATTTATTGGGTAATGAATAAACACTGGCTGAGTTATGTCTCCAGTGTTACTAATAGATTCTAGAAGCTTACTATGAAATTTTTTAATTTTTAATCCATCACCAATTCTTCCCTCTGGAAATATAACTACTTTTTTCTTTAATTGAATATATTTTTTAATTGTATTTATAACCTCTTCATTATCCGAAGCATCTCCACGGTTTATGAAAATAGTCCCGGTTTTAGAAGACAAATGGCCTACTATCGGCCAGTTTTTTATTTCAGATTTTGCCACGAAATTCACTGGTACTATGGATTGTAAGATTATTATATCAAATAATGTTACATGATTTGAAATAAATATATCTGCAGAATTGTCAAGACTACCTAGCTGTATGACATTAAATCCGAATAAAAGTGAAAGTATTTTCATCCACATTTGACTAATTTTATGATGTAATGGTTTTAATTTTAGGTTATTAGTCGGAAAGAAGATAAGTATGATCAATCCCAAAACAATGTGAATAACAATTAATGGCAGTCTTATTAAGATTAGAAAATAACCCATTAAGACCTCATCTTAGATAATAATTGATCAAGAGCAACAATTGGTTCCGAGCACACAAAACCCTCACACATATAAGCTGTAAATTCTCCTTTACTTACTTTGCTATCAATATTTTTTACTCCAGTTTTTAGATTCTTGTCAATAAAAAAAACTTGGTCTTGTAATCTAGTATTATTAAATATTTTCTGTTTTATATCTCTGTCTTTAGAGCTATCACATTTGATGAATATTGTTTTTCTAGAATTATACTCTGGAATAGATGAAATTATGTTGCAATGAGAATCGTATGATCTGTTGAGAGATGTAGCTGATGACCTGAAAGTACTCTCTGCTAATTCTTTGTAGGAAATATTACCAGTGATATCAAAAATCTTGTATAAGACATCTATCATAACACTATTACCAGACGGCATAGATTCATCTGTATATAGCTTTGGTCTATAGATAAGGTCTTGACTGAGACTCGATGAAAAGAAAAAACCACCATTTTCTTTGTCTAAAAAATTCTGTTCACATATTTTAATTAGGTCTAGTAGAAATTCATATATTTCTCGATCCCATTGTAATTTTAGAAATTCTACACAAACATTAGATAAAAATGCATAATCATCCAGATAAGCGCTATACTCGGGTTGTTCATGAAAACATGCATACAAATTACTACCATCCCAAAGGTTATTTTTTATAAACCCAAATGATCTTGATGCTGATTCATAATATCTTATTTCATTTGTGATCTTATATGTATCCAGTAGACCTTTGATCATGAGACAATTCCATGAAGTTAAAATTTTCCTATCTGTATCTGGTGGCACTCTACTATTTCTTTGTTTTTTTAATTTAGCCAAAATACTCTCAATGACATTAGTATTACTATTAAATTCTTTTACATTCATTTGTGTGGTGTGTAGATGATAAGCGCTCTCAAAATTTGGTTTGTCGTAGACTACATATACTTTTTTGAAGACGTTTAGTTCCTCATTTGTTAGTAACTCATCTAGTTCTTTATCAGACCAAACGTAATATTTTCCTTCTTTACCCTCTGAATCCGCATCGATAGTGGA
>CAJWMM010000093.1 GCA_913043035.1 uncultured Gammaproteobacteria bacterium
AGCATATTCTGCTGCCAAAATTTTCCCCTCTATACCTCGATTACCAAAACCACCTGGCACCAATATTCCGTCCATCATACCTAATGATTTAATGGTAGACTTTTTTATACTTTCAGAATCTATATAATCAATATCAACTTTGAGCTTATTAATAATTCCAGCATGATACAACGCTTCATTGAGAGATTTATAAGAGTCTTCTAAGTCAACATATTTTCCGATCATTGCAATTTTTACATTTTGACGACATTTGCTAACTTTCTGCTTATATTCTGTCCAAGGTTTAATATTAGATTTATTTTTTTTAAAATTCATTTTTTTTATTATGAAATCATCCATCTTTTGGTTTCTAAGCATGATTGGGATATCATAAATAGAGGTAGCATCTTCAGCAGAAAAGACTGCATCCTTGGAAACATTTGTGAATAAAGCAATTTTCTTTCTTATTGATTCATCAATAAAATTACTTGATCTACATAAAAGTATATCGGGCTGAATTCCAATAGATCTTAGTTCTTTTACAGAGTGCTGTGTTGGTTTTGTTTTTATTTCTTTTGTAACAGCTATATAAGGTAATAATGTTAAATGAATGAATAATGAATTTTTAGAACCTAAC
This sequence comes from uncultured Gammaproteobacteria bacterium, assembly GCA_913043035.1. Classification (GTDB taxonomy): domain Bacteria; phylum Pseudomonadota; class Gammaproteobacteria. The sequence goes on from CAJWMM010000093.1 coordinate 617, forward strand.
TCTAATCCAAATTGTCGAATTGATTCTAAAAAAGGCAATGACTCAATATCACCCACTGTGCCACCAACCTCAACAAATGCGATATCGGATTTCTTTGCTCCTATAATAATAAGTTTTTTAATCTCATCAGTTATATGTGGAACTACTTGTACTGTACTACCTAAATAATCACCTTTTCTCTCCTTGTTAATAACATTTGAATAAACTCGACCAGCAGTCACATTACTGTCTTGTGACATCTCAATATCTACAAATCGCTCATAGTGGCCTAAATCAAGATCAGTTTCCGCGCCATCTCTTGTGACAAACACCTCTCCGTGCTGTATTGGACTCATTGTTCCAGGATCTAAATTAATGTATGGATCGAGTTTTTGTAGAGAGACATTAAATCCTCTAAGTTTGAACAAGGATGCTAGGGAGGCAGATGCAATACCCTTTCCTAGGGATGATACTACACCACCAGTGATAAATACATATCTTGTCATACCTACAAGATGAGTATAGACGATATCTGTCTAGAAATATATAAAATGTTTACATAAAGATAGAACATCTTAAGGTTTAACAATGAGTAGCTTGTCACCATTTTTTGTAATTTTTGCGTTGCTAAATATAAATAGAGGATTTGAATCATTATTCGTATCCATAATTTTCAAAATTTCATGAATATGTCTTAAGTTAAGCGTAGTCGATGACACCCTATATACCCAGTGATGAATAAGTAATACTTGTATATAAAATTCTAGATGCTTAACTTCATCTATGTAAAGTATAGTATCATCCTCAGAAATACACTCTTTATAAAATGAAGAAACAAATCTATCTACAGCACATTGTTGAAGCTCAAGGATGCTGAGGTTATTCGACATAATTTTTTCTAATGATGCCCATCTCTCTTTAAGCTCAGGTATTATATTGCATCTAATAAAGTTCCTGTCGAATCTTGTATCAGAGTTTGATTTGTCATCAATGTAATTTATCTTATTTTCTTGTCTATAGCTTTGTATCTGGCTTTTAGTTATTTCTAGCAAAGGTCTTACAACAATTCTATCATTTAGTGTTGTAGATGTTTCCATTGAACTCAAACCCTTTAATGACGAACCTCTGAGCATTCTTAAAAAAAAAGTTTCAATTTGATCATTGAGATGATGAGCGGTAAGTATCAATTCATCTCGGTGTGAGTGCTCTTGTAAAATCTTATATCTTTGTATTCTACATTTCTCTTCTATATTTGATGCTTTATCTATTTTTATATCATAAGAAGAATGCTCAATTCCATACTCTTTTGATACCTGAGAACAGTGAGTTGATATTTCATGAGCATTTTGTTGTATGTTATGATTGATATGTATTGTTCTTAATTTAATTTTTTTATCCGCCATTAACTGTACCATTGCATGCAATAAAACAGAAGAATCCTCCCCTCCACTAAAAGCAATGATATACTCGTCTTGTTTACAAAATGAGTCAATTGTAAAACGACAAGCATTTAAAATTAAATTAGGATTCGTATTCTCCATATGATTCAAGTTTCTCTCTTCTTTTATAGATGATTTTATCAATAGTTAATTGAGAAAGTTCGTTGAACATATTAAGGATATTTATTTTCAATGACGAACTCATGGCAACTAGATCTCGGTGTGCGCCACCTAGTGGTTCAGGGATAATTAAATCAATTAATTTAAAGTCCATGAGCTTAGATGATGTAATACATAGCGCTTCTGCAGCTTGTGAAGCTTTTTTTGCATCTTTCCACAATATCGAAGCACAGCCCTCAGGGCTTATCACAGAATATATGCTGTTTTCTAACATGCAGAGTTTATCTGCTACCCCAATTGCTAATGCTCCTCCAGAACCACCTTCTCCAATAATTACAGATATAATGGGGATCTTTAAATTTGACATGATAGATAAATTTTCTGCAATAGCTTGGCTCTGATTTCTAGATTCGGCATCTATGCCAGGATATGCGCCAGGTGTGTCAATAAATGTTATGAGTGGTAATTTAAATTTTTCAGCTAATTTCATTATTCTAAGTGCTTTTCTATATCCTTCTGGTTTTGGCATACCAAAATTTCTATGCACTTTCTCTTTAGCATCTCTTCCTTTTTGATGTCCAATAAACAAAAAGGTAAACTTATCAATATTACCAATTCCAGCTATGATGGCTTTATCATCACCAAACATCCTGTCGCCATGTAGCTCTGTAAAGTTATCAAATATATTCGGAATGTAATCTAAAGTATGCGGTCTAAGTGGATGTCGTGCTAATTGAGATATCTGCCAATCAGTTAAATTACTGAAAATTTTTTTTGTTAGACTCTCGTGATCTTTAGTCAATTTCTCTATTACACTATCGCTTTTGGCTGTTTTATCAGGATCATCATTAATTTGTTGTATTTTATTCTCAAGATCAAGAAGAGGTTGCTCAAAGTCTAGATAATTAGGATTATATTCATTCATTTTAAATTATTATAAACAATATAGGCAAAATAACTATTGATATTTAACGATAATATTCTCACTACCAAGAAGTTTTGTTAGATTATTTATCAAAACGCTTGTTGGGTTTATGTGCCATTGTTCATCCAGTGACAAAGGAACAATGTGCTGTTTACTTATGCATTTAATTATGAGCGGGCATTTCCCATTTTTATGAGGTTCTAAAATACTCATTAATTTACCAATTGTCTCATCATTAGTTTTGTCTGATGTTATGAGAAGCTCAATCTTTTTTGAATAGTGTTGTCGTGCAAAATCAATATCTACAATGCTGGAGGCTTTTAGACTTAGAGATCCGTTATACTCATCTATGGATATATTGCCTGTAACAAAAAGAATTTCATTTTCTTTTAACATATCCCTGTACTTATCATAGATATCAGGATATATAATTACTTCAATTGATCCACTAGAGTCATCAATTGATAAAATATTAATAAATCTATCACTGCCTACTCTTTGCATTCTAGAATCAACAATTACACCAGATAGTGAAATATACTCAGAATAGTTTTCCTTAATACCATCATTTATTTTATTTAAAT
>CAJWMM010000094.1 GCA_913043035.1 uncultured Gammaproteobacteria bacterium
GCGTCTTGGGTTGGTTATAGGCTTACGGAGTGTCTCCCACTTGACTTGTCCACCAAAGCTACGCTAATTGCTTCTAGTAATGCAATTGAGCGTCTTGAAAAAATACATGAAATTATCCATAAACTCTATCGCGAAGAACTCAAAGTCCTATAATAGACTAATCCACAGTTATCGCACCTAAATGTGCTTGGCTGACAAGTTTGGCATACTTGGTTAAAACTCCACTCATAGTTTTTTTCGTTGGCTTTTTAACTCTAGTCATTCTTGATTTAATTTCTTTTTTTGATATTTTTAAATTTAATTGCTTTTTAACAGCATCAATCTCTATAATATCACCATTTTTAACGATTGATAATAAACCGCCGACATGGGCCTCTGGTGATATGTGACCAACAACAAATCCATGACTTCCACCTGAAAATCTTCCGTCAGTTATTAATGCAACATCCTTTCCTAAGCCTTTACCCATAACTGCAGAAGTAGGAGATAACATCTCTCTCATACCCGGTCCTCCTCTAGGTCCCTCATATCTGATAACTATAACAGATCCTTTTTTTACCCTATCAGAGAGTATATCTCTAAGAGCTTGTTCTTCTGAATTATATACTCTTGCTTTACCGGTGAATGAACTACCCTCTTTACCTGATATTTTTGCTACAGCTCCATCCGGCGATAAATTGCCACGTAGGATTATCAAATGACCATTCTTCTTAATTGGATCAGAAAATGATTTAATTATTTTTTGGCCTGATGGGTATGGTTTAACTTTACTTAGATTCTGTCTCATTGTCTTACCTGTTACGGTTAAGCAGTCACCATGAAGTAGTTTCTTGCTTAACAACATTTTCATCAGAGGAGCAACTCCACCTATTGCTACTAACTCAGACATTGAATAATTGCCGCTAGGTTTTAGATCTGCTAAAACAGGAGTTTTATTACCGATTCGATCAAAATCTCTCAGAGATAACTTAATATTTGCTGAATGTGCAATAGCTAATAAATGTAGTACAGCATTAGTTGATCCACCTAAAGCAATCACTATCGTGATAGCATTTTCGAGAGACTTTTTAGATATAATATCCGATGGTTTTATATCTCTCTTTATACATTGCATCAGAGCTTTAGCAGAGAGTTTACAATCATTTTTTTTCTTATTAGATATAGCTACTTGTGCTGAACTATTGGTCAGACTCAAGCCCAAAGCCTCTATGGCGCACGCCATCGTGTTTGCAGTATACATTCCACCACACGACCCTGGTCCAGGGATAGCTTTTTTCTCAATTTGTACTAACTCACTATCGGATATACGTCTATTAGCATTCTTTCCCACTGCTTCAAATACCGAAACAATGTCAATTTTTTTTGATTTATGTTCACCAGGTAAGATTGTTCCGCCGTATACGAAAATTGATGGTCTATTTAGCCTAGTCATTGCCATTACACATGCAGGCATATTTTTATCACAACCTCCTATGGACATAAATCCATCAAAACCCTCACAACCTATTACTGTCTCAATAGAATCAGCGATAACTTCTCTAGATACAAGAGAATATCGCATACCCTCTGTTCCCATCGAAATTCCATCAGAGATAGTTATGGTATTGAAGATTATCGATTTTCCGCCATTTTTATCCACTGACTTTGCTGATAATTGTGCTAACGTATCCAAATGCATGTTACATGGTGTCACCATACTCCATGTTGTCGCAACGCCAACTTGAGGTAACTTAAAATCTTTATCCTTAAAGCCAACTGCCCTAAGCATTGATCTACTTGGCGCCCTATCTTTCCCGTCAACAATTATTGAAGAATATTTTCGCATATATTATTGTACCAATTTACCAAAAATTTTAAATCTCCATCCTTTAAGAAATTTTATATCTTCTTGACCTCTCGCAAAATAATCTATATCTCTTTTATTTGCTATTAAAGATGGTGATATTTGTTGTTCTTCAGATATTTTCATCAAGAGAGTATTACATTGATTGATTTTTTTGTTATAGCTGTTCATATCTATATGGTTGACTGATTGATTATTTTTTTTATTCTGCTTAAGTAACATCGTTATATTGTCTTTATATGACTGTGATATTTTGTTTTTAGTTTTATCAAGTATTGAATTGATAAGTTCTACTTTGGCACAAGCTAACTTTATTATTTCTCCATCAGTTAATATCCATTTCTTGGGTATGTCAGTGTTTTTAGCTTCTACCTCACGCCATGCTGCTATAGATCTTACGTTAGATCTTTGCTTACTATCTAGATTTATTGGGATGGTAATTTTATTCCATGCATCGAAAGGATCGATAATGATCTTATTAATACTTAATTCATTTTCATGCTCCTCCTCTAGCCAATCTAACCTATCCAATTTAGAAACCTCTTCTTTAAGTTTACTGGAGAGTCCTATTAAGTATTTAACATCATTCGCCGCGTATTCAATTTTTTCTTCAGATAGTGGCCTCTTGAGCCAGTCAGTTCTCCATGACCCCTCTTTCAAACCTACCGAAAAATACTTTTTAACTAATGAAGAGTAACTTGGATTCATTGTTGTTGAGATTAGATTAAAAGCAATTTGTGTATCAAAAATATTAATTGGGAAACACTCAAAATATCTATAAATAGTCTCCAAATCTTGCTTAGCAGAGTGAAGTATTTTAAGTTTGCTGCTATCACTAAGAATATCAATCAATAAATTTTTAGATGAAATTGATTGAGTATCGATAATATAGTTATTATATTCAGTAGAAAATTGAATTAGTGCAAGTTTTGGGAAATAAGTTGATTCTCTTATAAACTCAGTATCTACGCCCAGAGATCTTGATTGCAGCAAATCATCTGAAATATTTAACAACTTTTTGTCTGTATTAATGTAAAAATTTGGCATAATTAAGATAGTAGTATAATACCAATGAAAAACAGTTTGAGATACAAGTAATGTTACAAATTAATGAAAAAACATCTAAAATTTCTGAGATAGATTTTGTGACCTCACCGAATTTTGACGACAGGCCAAAATCAATTTCCATAGATACGATTGTAATTCACTGTATAAGTCTCCCAGAGGGTGAATATGACAATAATCATGTAATAGATTTTTTCCAAAATAAGTTGAATATTTCCCTGGATGATTCTTTCAAATCTCTTGAGAATTTCAAAGTATCACCTCATCTGTTTATACGAAGAGATGGTCAAATCATACAAATGGTGCCATTTAATAAGAGAGCTTGGCATGCAGGCAAATCATCCTACAATGGAAGAAGTGATTTTAATGACTTCTCGATTGGAATTGAACTGGAAGGTACTACAAGTAGTAGATATACTGATGAACAATACCAATCCTTAAATAATGTGATTACTTCATTAAAAACTTTATATACCAATATCACAAATGATAATATACTAGGACATTGTGATATAGCTCCAGACAGAAAAAGTGATCCGGGTGAGTTTTTTGATTGGAGAAGAATTAAACGAGGGGAATTATGATTACAGCATCATTACTTATTTTTTCTCTCATCATTGAATATATGTATGATCCAGTTATTGAAAAGCCATCTGAGCGGATTATAAAAAAAACTTTTACCTTAGTTCGAGATTCTCTTAATTCTACACTTGATAAGTTTTATATATACCTTTTATTTC
>CAJWMM010000095.1 GCA_913043035.1 uncultured Gammaproteobacteria bacterium
CACTGATAATTTTTTTAAGTTTGATACTGATGCAATCAAAAAAAAATGCAATGATTATATCATTCATTTACGGATTGATAATATTCTCTTTGGGTACTTCATGGATTTTTAATAGTATTTACACATATGGAAATGGAGGAATAGTTTTATCATCTATCATCACAGTAATTTTTATTCTTATACAGTCAAGTTATTTCCTTATTATTGGTTTTTTCGTTAATAGAAATTATTTTGATCGTGAGAGTAGGTATTCAATATTTGCTCCTGCATCATTTTTAGTATTAGCAGAATTTGCTCGTTCTTATTTATTTACAGGATTTCCTTGGCTTATCATTGGATATAGCCAAATTCATACAATTTTTGATAATATTTACCCAATTTTAGGGAGCTATTTTGTTAGTTTTATCACTATTTTTATTGCTACCTACTTAGCTATTATGTTTGTTAACAAAAAAATATCTATAGATAATAAACCTATTTTATTAAGCATAATTTTAATATTATTAATTTTTCAATACAATAATGCTTGGGTTGAAGACTCTGATGAATCTATTTCATTTGCAATTATTCAACCAAATATTAAACAAGATGAGAAGTTTATAGTATCAAACTTAAATAAAATAAAACAAAGGTATGTTTTACTGTCGAGAGACATAGAGACCGAATTGACTATAATGCCTGAGACAGCGTTACCAACTGTATATACATCAAACACAAGTTTTTACAGAGATAAAATTCTGAAAAAATCAAATAGCCTGATTTCTGGCATCTTTAGGAGAGATAAAAATAATATTTTTAATAGCATGATTCTTTTAGATAATACAGAGCAATATTATGATAAGAGGCATTTAGTACCATTTGGGGAGTATACCCCTTTTGAATCAATGTTAGCACCTCTGGCAAAGATTCTTGCTATCCCAATGTCTAATTTATCATCAGGAGACTTGGACCAGAATATTTTTAGATTTAAAAATTCCAAACTCATTCCAATAATTTGTTTCGAATCCGCATATTCATCATTAATAGAAACTGATGATAATGATTATAGTATTATAGTTAACGTAAGCAATGATTCTTGGTTTGGTAATTCTTTTGCGCCACATCAACATTTACAAATTACTCAGATTAGAGCTATTGAGTTTCAGCGAAATCTCATACGAGCTGCAAATACAGGTATATCAGCTTATATAAATAAACATGGTGTAATCATAAAAAAATTGAACTACAATACTTTTGGTGTTATTGAGTCAGATATTGCTGCCACAAAAGGTTCTACGCCATTTAGTCGTTTTGGTCATTACCCGGTTTTGATGCTAATATTTATAATAATAATTTTATACGTGGCAAAAATTAAAGAACATGAGTGAAGATTACGATCCTAAAAAAGTAGAAGAAGCGATTCAGAAATACTGGGATAATAACGATTGTTTTTCTACATCAATCAATATTGACAACAGTGAGAAGTATTATTGCTTATCAATGTTTCCATATCCAAGTGGAAAATTACATATTGGACATGTTAGAAATTATACCATTGGAGATGTAATCTCACGAGCAAATAGGATGTTAGGCAAAAAAGTTTTTCAACCAATGGGATGGGACTCTTTTGGGCTACCTGCGGAAAATGCAGCAATTAAGAATAGAATTCATCCAGAAGATTGGACAAAAAAAAATATAGAATATATGAGGGGACAATTGAGAAGACTTGGATTTAGTTATAATTGGGATCACGAGTTATCAACTTGCGAGCCAAGCTATTACAAATGGGAACAATGGTTTTTCCTTAAATTATTAGAAAAGGGTCTCGTTTACCGAAAAAAATCTGAAGTAAACTGGGATCCTATTGATAAGACTGTTCTAGCTAACGAGCAAGTGATTGATGGCAAAGGATGGAGGTCGGGAGCAATAGTTGAACGTAGAGAGATACCACAATGGTTCTTAAAAATATCATCATATGCAGAAGAATTACTCACTAGCCTAGATGAACTTAAAGATTGGCCTAAATCTGTAATAACTATGCAAAAAAACTGGATAGGCAGATCCGAAGGCGCGGTAATTAAATTTAAGATTAAGGGAACAGAGAATTATCTAGAAGTTTATACAACAAGACCAGATACAATATGTGGCGTCTCTTTTTTAGCACTTTCTCCAAATCATAAACTTTTTACTTCCGACACATCACTCTCAGAAAAAGTAAAAAAGTTTATTTTTAAATGTTCTAAAATAAAAGTATCAGAAGAGACAGTTAATCAACTAGATAAAGAAGGTATTAAAACAGAGTATGTAGTAGAGAATCCTATCACTAAAAGGGATATATCAGTATGGGTTGCTAATTATGTGCTATCTGATTATGGAACGGGCTGCATTATGTCTGTTCCTGCTCATGATCAGAGAGACTATGAGTTTGCTAACAAATACAACCTTCCTTTTGTGAAAGTTATAGATTCAGAGTATGCATGTGATGATGAAGCATATGTAGGTGAGGGTAAATTAATAAATTCCTCGGATTTTACTGGGTTAGATTCAAATGAGGCTAAAAGCAAAATAATTAGGTTTCTTGAAGAAAACGATTTAGGTAGATCAGAGGTTAATTATCGACTCAGAGATTGGGGTATATCACGTCAGAGATATTGGGGATGTCCAATACCAGTTTATTACCATGAGGACGGGGCTATGCATCCAATTCCAGAGTCTGAACTTCCGGTTGAATTACCAAAAGATATAGATTTTACTGTTGATGGCAATCCATTAAAATCTCATCCAACATGGAAATATTTGCAATGTCCTCATACAGGCAAAAAATCCATACGTGAAACAGATACTTTCGACACATTTTTTGAGTCATCATGGTATTACCTGCGATTTTTATCTGCGAATAATGATGAAAGAATCTTAGACGATAGGATAAATTCTTGGCTCCCTGTTGATCAATACGTTGGTGGAATAGAGCATGCTATTTTACATTTACTATACGCTCGTTTTTTTCATAAACTTATGAGAGATATAGGACTAGTAAAATCATCTGAACCATTCAAATCACTTTTGTCTCAAGGTATGGTTTTAAAAGATGGTGCAAAAATGTCTAAATCTAAAGGAAACACCATTGATCCAGACGATATAATCAAAAAATACGGAGCAGATACGTTAAGACTTTTCATTATGTTTGCAGCTCCTCCTGATAATAACCTAGAGTGGTCTGATTCGGCTATAGAAGGATCATATAAATTTCTCAAAAGATTCTGGAAATTTTCATATACAGTAAACCATCTGAAAAATGAGAGTGAACCCCAATATAACAAGTTATATGATAATATAAACTTCAAGTTAAATAGAAGCATTGATAAGGTAACTAATGATATATTCGTAAGGAAGAATTTCAATACAGCAATATCAACTATTATGGAGTTACTTAATGACTTTATGAAATATGTCGATCAAGAGGAACCTAATAAAGAGTTTTGCATGCATGGTCTAGAGATAATGCTTAAATTACTCTCTCCTTTCGTCCCTCATATTAGCCAAAAAATTTGGTGGGATTGCATTAATTCTGAGAATTTGATGGACCAATCATGGCCAGTGTCTGATAAAAAATCATTAATTGAGAAAGAGACAGAGATTGTTGTGCAAATTAATGGTAAAGTCAGAGG
>CAJWMM010000096.1 GCA_913043035.1 uncultured Gammaproteobacteria bacterium
TTTGTTAATCAATTGTTCAAACTCATACGTAATGAGAATCCTGATTATTTTGCCTGCGCTTTTGATTCTAAAGGAAAAACATTTCGACATGATATGTATAAGGATTATAAAGCAAATCGTCCAGAAATGCCTGAAGAATTGCAACTACAATTACCACATTTGTGGGAAATACTTGAAGCAATGAATATACCTGTTCTAAAAAAGGTTGGAGTTGAAGCTGATGATATTATAGGGACTCTCGCTGTAAATGCAGATAAGGATGGCTTGGATACATATATTGTTAGTGGGGATAAGGATTTTATGCAATTAATTAATGATCATATTTTTTTATATGCTCCAGGCACAAAAAGAGCACCAGAACCAATCGTTTATGATTCAATAAAAGTAGAGAAAAAATGGGGTGTCCCACCCGAAAAAATTATAGATCTTTTGGGCCTTATGGGGGATAGTTCTGATAATGTACCTGGCGTAGCGGGTGTTGGTGAAAAAACAGCTGTGAAACTAATTAAAGAATATGGCTCCTTAGAAGGTGCTCTGCATAATGCAGAAAAAGTAGCAAATAAACGGGCGAGAAATGGTCTAATTGAAGGTGCTGCTAACGCAAAGATGAGTAAGGAATTAGTTACGATTCTATTGAATGTAGAATTAGAGTCTACTCTAGACGATTTTATAAAACAGGAAATAGATACTAAATCTTGTATCTCAAAGTTTAGCGAACTTGAATTTCAAGGTTTTGTAAAACAATTAGGTTCTGAATTAAATAATCTTTCAACAGAAAAAAAAATAAACCCTAACAAAAACTACAGAACAATTTTAGATGAAGAAGCATTAGACGAATTATTAATTGAATTATCGAATGTTAGTTTGATATCCTTTGACCTTGAAACAACGAGCCTCATTCCCACCCAAGCAGAAATAGTTGGCCTTAGTTTCTCAACCAGTGCCAACTCTGGTTGGTACATACCAATATTATATAAAGAGAAAAATAAAAATAATTTTGCAGATGATGACTTAGAATTTATTCTAAATAAATTAAAGAATATTTTAGAAGATAATTCTAAATCTAAAACAGGTCAAAATATTAAATATGATGCTCATATATTAAAGAGGCACGGTATAGATATTAAAGGGCTCACTTTTGATACAATGATAGCTGCACATTTATTAAATCCCAGCGCTCGCTCAATTTCATTAAGCACTCTAAGCTTAGAACATATGAATTATGAGATGATAAATATTGAAGACCTGATCGGTAAGGGTAGAAATCAAATATTAATGTCTGAGGTCTCTTTAGAAAAAGCTGCATTCTATGCGATTGAAGATTCGGATATTGCTTTTCAGCTAACAAAGATTTTAATAGATAAATTAAAAGAGAATTCACTATATGAATTTTTTACCAGCATTGAGATGCCCTTGGTTCCAGTTCTCACAGATATGGAATACAATGGTGTGTTTGTGGATCCTAACTTGCTAAGATCAATGTCTCAAGAGGTAGGTGAAAAGTTAGATATACTGACCAATTCAATTTATAAGATAGCAGATAAAGAGTTTAATATTAATTCCACTCAACAACTTGCAATTATCTTATTTGACGATCTTGAATTACCAAAGATAAAAAAAAGAAGTACTGCAGAAGATGTATTAAAAAAATTGAAAGAACATCATGACCTACCACAGTTGATATTAGAATATAGAAAGTATAACAAGCTAAAAAATACATATCTTGATTCTCTTTCAGAGCTCATTGAAAATAGCACTGGTCGCATACATACTACTTTTAACCAGACAATAGCTGCCACGGGTCGTCTTTCCAGTACAAAGCCAAATTTTCAGAATATACCAATTAGAACTTTGGAGGGCCGTGAGATAAGGAAGGCATTTATTGCAAAAAATAGTGGATGGAAGATACTTTCGGCGGATTACTCTCAGGTTGAGTTAAGGATCATGGCACACTTTAGCCAGGATAAGGCCCTCATAAATGCTTTCAAAAATTCTGAAGATGTACATTCAAGGACAGCTAGTTTGGTATTTAATGTCCCCATTAATATGGTTTTACCTGAAATGAGAAGAACAGCAAAGATAGTTAATTTTGGGATCATGTATGGTGCAGGTGCATTTCGAATGAGTCAAGAATTAGGTATATCAAGACCAGAGGCAGTTGCCATTATTGAAAATTATTTTAAACAATACCCTGGAATACAAGACTATATTGATTCTACTTTAGAACAAGCAAGAAATAAAAAGTATGTCGAAACTATCCTTGGAAGAAAAAGACCCGTCTGGGATGCAGATTCTGATAATGGTCTCAGAAGGCAGGCAGCGGAAAGAATGGCGATCAATATGCCAATACAGGGATCTGCTGCCGAGATGATAAAATTAGCAATGGCCAATATTCATCAAGGTATCATAGAACAAAACTTATCATCAAAAATGGTTATGCAGATACATGATGAATTATTATTTGAATTCCCAGAAGAAGAAGAGGAAGCTATTTTAAGACTAGTTATTGATAAAATGGAGAATGCCATGAAATTGTCAGTTCCTTTAGTGGTAGATTATGGAATTGGATTCTCGTGGTATGAAGCGCACTAAGGACTAAAATGGAAGCAAGTATAACATTAAAAAAAGTAGGAAAATTAATTGGTGATAAAACTATCCTTGCTGGATTATCCTTTGGAATCGAAAGGGGAAGCTTAGTTGCTGTCGTAGGTCTTAATGATTCTGGAAAATCTATTCTACTTAAGTTGCTTTCTGGTTATGAAAATCCAAATTATGGGCAAGTATTTGTTCAAGGATTAGATATGGAAAAGCGTCGTAATGAAACCAGGAAACTAATTGGATATGTTTCATACGAAAATGATCTCGACCCATGGCTAACATTAAAACAGAACATAAGCTTTAATGCTAATCTATATTCAGTTGAAAACAGAATATTTAAAGAACGTCTAAAAAAATATTCCTCAGCTCTGAATTTAGATCCATTCCTGAATGAATATGCATTTAGAGTTTCTGGTGGCGTACAAAAGAAAGCAATGTTAGTGAGGGGGCTTATTCACGACCCAGATATTCTGGTTGTGGATGAACCAACTGGCTATATGGATGCAGAATCAATACGACTTACCTGGGACCTTATTAAAGAATTAAAGGGTGAAAAATCAATCATTTATGTAAGTAATTCGCTTACGGAGATTGAACAAGCTCATGATAGAATATTGGTTTTCCATGAGGGAAGAATCATTATGGATGGCCATCTAGATAAACTGCTAGAGAGCACTTTGGATTATCATCAGTTCCAGATCGAGTTTGATGATCTAACTGATGATCTCTATAAAACACTTAAGAATATTCCAACTATTGTTTCTCCAAACCGTCTGGACAATACATTCCACTTCTATGGAAGGACAAGAACTGTATTCTTTGATGCTATCAGAGCAGCAACTGATCAGATGATGATAGATCTGGAAGTCAAAAAATTAGGACTAAGAGATCTTTTAGACTCTGAATTTGCAGGTAGAGGACTAGATTGATATCTGCACTATTAAAACGACGTTTATGGCTATGGAAGAATCGCTTGATCCCAAGCATATTTTTCTATTTGATACTACCTATATTTATTTTTGTCATAATCAGTCTGCC
>CAJWMM010000097.1 GCA_913043035.1 uncultured Gammaproteobacteria bacterium
GTTTTATTTTCAAGCAATAATTAAAATCAATGCGATAAATGATCAGATGTTTATAGATGATCAAGAGATCGTGTTAGAAGAATCATAGTAAGTCTTTTATGATATCTCTCTCATTTATTAATTCTTCCTCCGTGGTTTTTAGATAACTATAAGAGAGCTCTGAGATTTCAAGATTTTCAATTACTTTATAATTATTAGTATTAACATTTAATGGAAATGAGTAGAATATTTCTGAAGATATATTGTATGTATTTGTAGTCAATACACCCATTGACTCCCAATCACCTGATCCATTTATAATACAGTTTAAATGATCATAAACCGCAGAGGCTGCAGATGCTGCGCTCGATTTACCTCTATAATCAATAATTTCAGCTCCTCGATTCTGTACTCTTGGAATAAAATCCTCTCTAATCCAATCATTATTATATTTATTATCGAAATTATCTAAGCCCTCTACTTGAACGTTATTAATATCCGGAAACTGTGTAGCTGAGTGATTGCCCCATACAATAAGCCTTCTAATTGATGGTACTGGAACATTGATTTTAGATGCAAAAATACTTTTAGCCCTATTTTGATCTAGTCTCATTAAAGATGTTATGTTTTCAGGTGGTATTTTTGGCGTATGATGTGAAACAATGAGAGCATTCGTGTTAGCAGGGTTACCGACAACAATTATTCTAACTGAATCTTTACAATGTTTATTTATAGCTATCCCCTGGTCTTTAAATATGTTTGCATTATCTAAAAGTAGGTCAGACCTTTGCATACCTTTAATCCTTGGTTTCGCGCCAACCAGGAGAATATAGTCAGAATCACCAAATGCAACTTCCATGCTATCTGTTGTAACAATCGAATCTAAAGTTTTGAATGCGCAATCCTCAATTTCATATTTCACACCTTTAAGTATCTTTGCAGATTCAGGGATATCAAGAAGATTGAGCTGTATTTTAATATTCTTTGGAAATATTTGTCCAGATAACAAACGAAATATAAGCGAATAAGCTATATTACCCGCAGCACCCGTGATTGTAATTATTTTCTTTTTCATTTAAATTTCTTTTTTGCTAATTTTAAATCATTCTTTGTATTTATACTAATTGAATCGTGAGATTTAATAGATAGACATTTTATCGGTACTGAATTAAATAGGAATCTATTTTGTTCAAGTGACTCATCTATCTCAACTGTTCCTTTTTTAAAATTCCTATATTTTAAAAGTATGCTTACCTTGTATGCATAAATACCAAGGTGCCCAAAATAATTCTTTGAATTAAAAGGTATTACGGACCTTGAAAAATAAATAGCATTATTATTCTTATCTTTTACAACTTTAACGAGATTTTTATTTGCGAGATTAGGATGATTAACGAGTTGGTATATTAAAGTTGCCACATTGGTATCTTTGTTATCTTTAAAATATCTTTTTATTTTTTCTATAGCATATAAAGGGAAATTAAATTCATCTGCTTGGATATTAATTATCAAATCTGAGGGATTATATTTTTTTAATTTACAATAATGAGCAATTCTATCTGTGCCATTAGAATGATTCACTTTGCTATAGTAGCACTCAATATTATGTAATTCGACAATCTTTTGAATAAGTCTACTATCAGTTAATATAACAAAAGTGTCACATTTTATTTTTTTAGCTCTGAGACAAATATGCTCAATTAAAGTTTTATCTGAAACTCTTTGTAAAAGTTTTTTTGGGAATCTTGATGATTCTAATCTAGCAGGTATAAGTATTCTAATTTTCATATTTCTGTAATCTTATCAACAAGATTATTTATTAAATTTTTATTTTTATTCCTATGGTTTAGTATCCATAATTTTTTATTTTGATATTTTTCTAGTTTTATATAATCTTTCATAGTAACAAAAACAGGATTATTATCATTAAATTTTATTTCACTTCCGTTAAAATTATGATGATCATCATAGAAGTGACAATCTACTATGTACCCTTTTTCAATCAACTCGCTTTTTATAATATGTGGAAGAGCAATTCCTAATACTAAATGAATATTTTTTTCTGTAAATTCTTCAATTGGAATTTTTATTTTTTTTAGCGGATGTATTATCTGGAATGTATCGTACTCTATATCAACAAACTCTCTATTAGCGTCAACTATTCTGAGGTGCTTCAATGATCTCCAGGGCCCAGATGGTAATAGTTTACAAAACTTCAGATTATCACTTATGGTGTTTATATAGCTCTTTTTTTTACTTACAATAATCTCCATTTTTCTACCAAGCCGAAAATGATCTAATCCATCGTCATGGATGATATAATCAACATTTTCTTCAATTAGTTTCTCTGTTGCTTTTATGCGATCTCTTCCTGCAATGACAGATGCTTGTGTAGATCTTGCAATAAGCACGGCTTCATCACCCACATCGCGAGGATTTGAGTCAGGTAAAACATTACATAGACTTGTATTTCTTGATTTATATCCTGATGCAACTAGTCCAACTTTTAGTCCTCTTTGAGTAAGTTCATTTGCAAGAGAAATGGTTAGCGGTGTCTTGCCTTGACCTCCTATAACGCTATTACCCACAACTAGAACCGGTTTTTTAAAGGATATAGTTCGTAATACTCGATATTTATATAGAATAGATCTAATTATCATGACTATAAAATATATCCCTGATATCGGCAAAAGACATATACTTATAAAAAGGTAAAACCAGTAATAGCTCTCTCCTTTTTTTGTATACCAAAGTTTATTTAGGAAAGTATCAAGCATTAAGGATTAACTGGAAATTGAATCTTGTGGAGATTAGAATATAAACCATCATTTTTGATCAATGTCTCGTGATTTCCTTGTTCAACAATTTTTCCTTCGTCTAGTACTATTATATTATCTGCTTTTTCAATTGTTGATAGTCGGTGAGCAATTACTATAGTCGTCCTATTCTTCCTTAAGTTTTCGAGAGCTTGTTGTATTAATTTTTCTGATTCTGAGTCAAGCGAACTCGTTGCCTCATCAAGGAGGAGTATAGGTGAATCCTTGAGAATAGCTCTTGCAATAGCAATTCTTTGCCTTTGACCGCCAGATAATAAAACTCCATTATCTCCTACTAAAGTATCAAAACCTTGATCGAACGACATAATAAATTCGTATGCGTGTGCCGTCTTTGAAGCATTTATTATTTGATTTTCTGATTTGTCCTCTAAAAGTCCATATGCAATATTATTTCTAACAGTATCATTGAAAAGTGTGAGGTCTTGCCCAACGTAGGCAATCATTTCTCGTAAATCCGTAAGAGTAGCTTTATTTATATCTTTATTATCGATTGCTATTTTTCCTTCGTTGATATCATAAAACCTCGGTAGTAAATTCATTAATGTCGATTTGCCACTACCAGATCTACCAACAATTGCACAAGTAGTTCCTCTATGTACTTCAAAATTTATATTTTGTAAAGCAAAACTATTTGTTCCAGTATATGAGAAATTAATATTAATAAATTTAATAGCACTGAATTCATTATTAAGAAAATCTTTTTCACCTTTTTTATTATCTTCTGTCTCGGAATCTAGTAATGTAAAAATTGAATCACTAGCTGCAAGTCCTCTTTGAAGAACTACGTTAATTTCTGCTAGTCTTTTTATAGGAGCAAA
>CAJWMM010000098.1 GCA_913043035.1 uncultured Gammaproteobacteria bacterium
TGAGTTGTTCGAATCAGGAGAACTTAAAAAAATGATTGAGAGTGCAGCTAAATAACTTTACTTGTTATTAGAGGCGTGAATAATATTCCAATAGTCGAAAATATTAACTTTAGATATTTCACGAACATCTAAGTTTGCATAACTATTAAATTCAGAAAATGGAAAATATGGCTTCCATCCTATTACTTTACTTACTGGCATAAGTGCTTTTTCAAATGTTTTAATAAAAATATTATCTGTATCGCAACTGAAATGATTAACAATAAAAATATCTCCATCTTCTTTGCAAACCCTCTTCATCTCTGATATTAATTTTTTCGGATTATGAGTAACCGAGATTACGTACATTGCAACAACTTTATCGAAAGTATTATCATCAAAGAAAAGATCCTCGCCATTCATCATTGCAATATTTTTGTTAAGAATTTTTTCCTTAACAATTTTTTTATTAGCAAGATTTAACATATCTGGAGATATATCTATTCCAACAACTTTAGTATCAGATGGATAATACTTCAAAGAGGATCCAGTTCCAATTCCTATCTCCAGGACTTGATCATCCGAGCTACAATTCATTTTTTCAATGGATGTTTTTTGACCAGGTTTGAAAACCCTTCCAAATGTGTAGTCGTATATGCTTGATACTCTTTTGTAAGATTTAATTATTGAGTTTTGATCCAATGTGGTATCCTTTCATAAATAAGTTTTATTATAGCATTAATATGCCATTAAATTTGAAAATATTTTTAGATATAATAGTTTTTTCTAAAGGCCCACAAGATCTACCATCTAGTAGTAGATTACTGAATCTTGTAATGCTTGCTAACCTTTTAGTCGCACTTATATCCTTTATCCCTCAAACAATAGTAGCTATGAATATTCTAAACGCTCTAATATTCATTATAGTGACTAGCTTATTTATCAAAGCAGCTTTGAATATCAGAGAAAAATCAGGAGATAATAAGGGTTACAGTTCAAGATATGTTCAAGTTTGCACAAGCACTCTAGGAATTCATGTTATTTTTGTTCTCATTCAAGGCATTTTAATCATGTTATTTTCTAACGGTAATGAAATTACGGAAACTGAAATTCCAACTAATGTGGCGATTATATTTTTAGTTGTAAGTCTATATGCATGGTTCGTTAACGGGCATATTTTTAAAAATGCACTGGATACCACAATGATAGCAGGTCTAGGTATTTCACTATTACATGGACTCTCAATTATATTCGTAACATTAATTATCCTACAAGCAGTCGCATGAAAATACATATATTAGGTATTGGTGGGACTTTCATGGCAGGTATTGCAATCATAGCTAAAGAGATGGGTCATGATGTAACTGGCTCGGATACTAATCTATATGATCCAATGAAGACCGTTCTGATAAACAATAAAATAAGTTTCACGGAAAATTATAATTCAAAAACGCTTGATAATAAGTATGATCTTGTGATCGTTGGGAACGTAATGACTAGAGGTATGGATATAATAGAGAAACTTCTTGATAAAAAAATATCATTTACTTCAGGACCCGAGTGGCTATATAACAATGTACTATCAAAAAAAACTGTCATTGCTATATCAGGAACACATGGAAAAACTACTACATCTTCATTGGTAACTCATATACTTAAATATGCCAAAAAAAATCCCAGTTATTTGATAGGTGGATTACCAATTGGAATCAAATCACCTGCAAAATTAACAAATTCAGAATATTTCGTTATTGAGGCTGATGAGTATGATACAGCATTTTTTGATAAAAGATCTAAATATCTCCACTATCATCCTGATGTAATGGTAATTAACAATATTGAATTTGATCATGCGGATATATTTGAAAATATCGAGTCAATAATAAAAAACTTTCATCATGTGCTAAGAACAATGCCTAGATCTGGAAAAATTATATACAATTCTGATGATAGTAATATCCGAAAATTAATTAAAAAAGGCATATGGTCAAAACCGATCTCATTTTCATCTAGTACAAAAGACTGTGATTGGCTATTAGAAGAAAAGAATAATGAGTTTATTTTATCTAATAAATCCTCAAAGAAAAGAATTGTATCTAGTTTAATTGGAATTCATAATCATAAAAATATTTCTCTTGCTATTATTGCGAGTTTACAGTCAGGAATTTCATTAGCTAATTGTCTCAGAGCGATAAAGACGTTCAAAGGTGTTAAAAGGAGGATGGAGTTAGTAGGATCTTATAAAACTATTAAAATATATGATGACTTTGCTCATCACCCAACAGAAATAGATAGTTCAATATCATCTCTCAAGAAAAATTTTCCGGATAAGAAAATACTTGCAATATGTGAAGTTAAATCTAACTCTATGATTTCCGGTGCACATAGATTAAATTTGTCTAAAGCACTTCAAAGAGCACATAGAAGTATTATTGTAAAATCAAGATTGGTAAAATGGTCTCTATCAAATAAAAACCATAAAATAAACACTATTGAAACTTATGACAAAATAAAGGAATATATTGATAGTAACTTAGATAGTATTGATATTTTGTTAATCATGAGTAATAAGAGCACAGTAGAATTAAGAGATACAATTAAAAATGCCTAAGATAAAAAAAAGTAACGATGAGTGGAAACGATATTTAAATGATACTTCTTTCAAAGTAACAAGAGAGGGTGCAACTGAGAGACCATTTAGTGGACAGTATAACCAGTTTTATGACAAAGGGATATATCAATGTATTTGTTGTGGCAACGAGCTATTCGACTCATCAAAGAAATTTGATTCCGGTACAGGCTGGCCAAGTTTTGATGACCCACTGTCGTCAACGTCACTTGAAGAATTAGAAGATCGATCATACGGTATGACAAGAGTAGAGGTACGATGTATAAGTTGCAGTGCACATCTAGGGCATGTTTTTGATGATGGGCCATCACCTACTAATAAACGTTACTGTATAAACTCAGCATCATTAAAATTCATCAAGAGTAAAAATGAATAATCTACCCATATTTCCTCTAAAAAGTATTGTTTTGCCTGGCGGTTTATTTCCGTTGAGAATCTTCGAGAGGCGTTATCTAGATATGGTAAGAGATTCCATAAAAAATGAATCATGCTTTTGTATAGCGTTAGTAAAAACTGAATCAAAAGATAAGTATATTGACGATGTCTATCCTATCGCATCACTAGTGAAGATAATTGATTGGAACCAATTAGAGGATGGTTTATTAGGTATTACAGTTGAGGGTATGAATCTTGTAGATATAGAATCCTCTAAACTTAATGAAAATAACTTATTGAAGGGTAATATAAGAAATATTGAACCAGAAAGAGAATATATGATACCTGAAAAATATAGATTATTATCTAAATTCTATAAAAAAATACATCCTGGTATAAAAAACTTCATTGACTATAAGAAAGAGAGGTACTCTGATGCGTCTTGGGTTGGTTATAGGCTTACGGAGTGTCTCCCACTTGACCTATCCACCAAAGCTACGCTAATTGCTTCTAATGATGCAATTGAGCGTCTTGAAAAAATACATGAGATTATCCATAAACTCTACCGCGAGGAACTTAAAGTCTTATAATAGGCTAATCCACAGTTATTGCACCTGAATGCGCTTGGCTAACTAGTTTTG
>CAJWMM010000099.1 GCA_913043035.1 uncultured Gammaproteobacteria bacterium
TGGATGGATCTAAGAGATCCTCTCACTCTAACGCTTACTTTTCTGGTCTATTTGGGAAAAAAAGGATTGTTTTTTTTGATACTCTTTTAAAAGTGTTGACTGTGAGTGAGATTAGATCTGTTTTAGCGCATGAGATAGGGCATTATAAAAAAAATCATATTTTTAAATCAACTCTTTTATTTAGCTTCATAAGTTTAATATTCTTGTATGCATTTTATATTTTTTTTAATACACTATCTATTGATATAAAGATCGCCTCTAACTTACAACCATCTTTTGTAGCTATTTTATTTATTTTAATCTCTCCCATGTTATCTTTTTTCTTATCACCACTATTGTCTGCTTTCTCAAGGAAAAATGAATTTCAAGCTGATGATTATGCTAAAACACATACAGATAGTAAAGACCTTATTTCCTCTCTTTTAAAGCTTTCCAAAGGTAATCTATCTCTTGTAAAATCAAGCCCAATTTATTCAAATTTTTATTCTAGTCATCCAAGTGTTTTTGATAGAATAAATAATCTACTGGAAAAATGAGATGAATGATCTTAATAAAAAGAAATGTGTGCCTTGTGAAGGAGGTTTAGATCCTTTTTCGAAAGATAAAGCTGAAAAGTTTTTGACTATGATTCATAAAGATTGGTCAATATCTAATGACTATAAAAAAATTAGTCGTGAGTTCAAGACAAATAATCACTATGAACTAATGTCGTTTATAAACATGGTAGCTTGGATCTCTAATACAGAAGACCATCATCCACAAATAACATTCTCATACAACACGGCTGTTGTTGAGTACTTTACGTATGCAATAGATGGTTTATCGGAAAATGATTTTATATGTGCGTCTAAAATAGATAATTACTTCAAAAACTAAAGTTCTTTTCTTTCATTAAAAGCATGTGAAATCGTCTCACCATCTAAGTATCCTAATTCACCATTAAGAGGGATGCCGAATGCTATTCTAGATACTTTGATTTCTAAATCTTGACAGATTTTTTGAATGTAATGTGCTGTAGCCTCGCCTTCAATTGTAGTGCTTGTAGCCAATATGAGTTCTTTGATATCCTCTTTTTTTAATCTACTTTGTAAACGGAATATACCAATCTCCTCCGGACCCAGACCATCAAGAGGTGACAAAGTTCCATGGAGTGCGAAATAGTCACCATTGTAATCTGTATTCTCTTCAATAATATAAATATCTGCAGGTGACTCTGTTATACATATAACTGAGTTATCTCTGTTATCTCCTATGCATAGGTGCTTGAGAGATGATTTTTGTATTTCTGCATCGTCTTTATCAAGATATACGCCACAGATATCACATGTGACAACATCAGTTAAGACATTTTGCAACTGCCTAGATAAATTTAATGTTTTATCTTTATTAGAACGCAGTAATTTATATGCCATCCTTTGAGCTGATTTTCTTCCCACGCCAGGCAATATTGTAAGTGCATCTATTAAATCCTCTAAATTTTTAGATTTTTTCATACTAGAAAGGAAGCTTCATATCACCACTACTCATCATGCCGCCCATTCTTGTCTTAATCTCTTTGTCAACTTTTTCATGAGCTTTGTTGCATGCCTGTTTAATAGATTCTTCTAAGTCTGAATCGTTTGGCAATGTATGATCAACCTCTATTTTTATCAGATTGTGATTTCCACCGACTATCGCAGTGACTTTGCCATTTTTAGAAGCGCCATCACACTTAATCTTAGAAATCTCTGATTGTACTTTTTTCATATTACCGTATAGATCTTTTGCTTGTTTCATTTTATCTAGAAAACTCATTTTCTTCTCCTATTACTCTATAATCTTCTTGATTGAACCTTTTTGAACTTTGGCATTGAAAACTTTTTTTAATTTATTTATGTCTGGATCATTTTTAACTTTATCATATCTATCATTTATATCTATCTCATTATTTTTTTGATTAATGTTTATTGGAGTATCTAGATTATCTTCATAGACTATATTTATTTCAGATGTAAGAGATAAATGATTTACAATTTTTGATTTTAAATCATCTATACATGTTTGTGGATAAACATCCTTTTTCTGCTCATTGATTTTAAGGGTATACGTTTCTCCATCTGTGCCAACAGTAAGAACTGAATGATTAGCCAAATGTGCAAGTAAGCCTGAGAGTTCTATGTTATCAATCATATTAACCCAATCTATCTTAGATGATGAATCATTATGATTCTCTTTAGTATTAACTTTTTTAGCATCAGTATGCTGACTCTCAAACTTTTCTTTTCCCACATTATCTGATGAAAAAATAATTATACGCATAAGAATCATTATTAAATAATCTTTTTTACGAGGAGCATATGAATAATCTTTTTTTGATGCGACTAGTATCTGATATGCTAACTGGATATCCTCCATGGAGTTATTATTTTTATTACCTACTTCATTCGAGGCTTCACTGATAGTTTCCTCATAATATTTCTTGATTAGTTGATCAATAATTAAAAGGATATCGAGACTCTCGTCTAGTTTATCTACTAGTTGAATAAGTTTTTTCTTGTTTTTTGATTTTACATGAGAATATAATTCATTAATAATCTCAGTATCTACATCTCCAAGTAATAAGGCTACCTTATCACTGCTAATGTCCTCTTTGCAAAAGCTCACACACCTCTCAAGAATACTTAGACTATCTCTTATACTACCAAATGAATTTTTCGCAATAATATCTAAGGAATCATCATCGTGGATAATATTCTCGTTATTTAAGATATTTCTCAAATGTTTAGTTATAAGTGTATTTGTTGCAGAGTTTAAACGAAAGTGCAAACATCTTGACAGGATTGTATCTGGCAGTTTTTCAGATTCTGTCGTAGCTAATAGAAATTTAACATGACGTGGTGGTTCTTCAATCGTCTTGAGTAATGCATTAAAGCTTTTTGTTGATAACATATGAACCTCATCAATAAGATATATTTTATATCTTGATTTAGAAGGAGCATAAAGAACATTCTCCATAAGATTTCTAGTATCCTCAACTTTTGTTCTAGAAGCAGCATCAATTTCTATAAGATCGATATGATTTGTATCATCGATCTCTAGACAAGAGGAACAGCTACCGCATGGCTCTTCATGGACGCCCTCTTCACATAACAATGATTTGGCAAACAATCTAGCTATAGTAGTTTTACCCATTCCTCTTGTTCCAGAGAATAAGTAAGCATTATGCACTTTGTCTAGGTTAATGCTATTTTGAATAGTTTTTACTACTTTGTCTTGACCTACGACTTCACGAAAAAATTTTGGCCTATATTTAAGAGCCAGTATCTCATTACTCATTTGTTTTATTATAACTCAAATAATTAGTATTGTTTAAAAAAGGTGTCCGGATTTTACGAAGATGCAGAGTCCATGGGCTCCAGCAGATGCATGCTTAAAACAACTCTTTGGATCTCTTATCCATGTGACAGCTGAAAAGTTATTCATACTATCGCATAGATTGCCTGATAAGATCAAAATCTCTTCTCCGTCGTTGTTTTTGAATGGCAATTTGACTTCAGAGTATGGCTTAAATTTAGCTAGATAAGCAATTTCATTTTTAAATTGATGTAATTTTAGAAAATCAACTTCCTCGT
>CAJWMM010000100.1 GCA_913043035.1 uncultured Gammaproteobacteria bacterium
TTACTAAAAAAGATCTTAAGGTAGTTACAAAGAAAAAGCCAAGCCAAACTCAAACCGAAGATTTAATATTTGCCTTCAAAGTAGTAAGATATGTAAAATCGAATGCTATTGTATTTGTTAAAAATAAAACAACGCTTGGTATAGGGGCAGGTCAAATGAGTCGTATCGATTCAACAAAAATTGCAAAAAATAAAGCGAAAAATTTCAACATAAATTTAAAAGGTTCGATTATGGCATCTGAAGCATTTTTTCCCTTCCCAGATAATGTGAATCTTGCCCATAAAATTGGTGTAACTAGCATTATTCAACCAGGTGGGTCGCTTAGAGACAAAGTTATCATTGATATCGCAGATAAACTTAAAATATCAATGGTTTTCAGTGGAACTAGAGTCTTTAAACATTAGCAAGATGAAAATACTTATTTTAGGTCAGGGCGGAAGAGAGCATGCTATTGCATGGAAGTTGTCAAGATCTGAGATTGTTTCTCAAGTATATGTTTGTCCGGGGAATGCAGGAACATTTCACGAGGATAAAGTCACTAATGTGGATATAACTTTAGACCAACAAAAAAAAATAATAGATTTCGTAAAATCTAATCAAGTTGATTTGACAATAGTAGGGCCTGAAGCACCTTTAGTAGATGGTATAGTTAATAAATTTAGAGATAAAGGTTTAAAAATATTTGGTCCTTCAAGAGAATTCGCAGAACTAGAGGGATCAAAAGTTTTTTCTAAAAAATTCATGTCTAGAAATGGAATACCTACAGCAAATTACAGAGAATTTAATAACCTCGAAGATGCTATGAGCCATCTTAATCAAATAAAGTACCCAAGCGTAATAAAGGCTGACGGTTTGGCAGCTGGGAAAGGGGTAGTAATTTGTAATGAAGAACAAGAAGCTATAGAGGCAATAAAAAAAATATTTAGTTCAGAACACTCACAAAAATTAATTATGGAAGATTTTCTAGTAGGACAAGAATTATCAGCCATATATGTTTGTAATTTTAATGGTCCTTCTTTTGAAACATCTCTGCCATGGACAAAAGATTATAAATCAAGGGATGAGTATAATTCTGGCCCTAACACAGGTGGGATGGGAGCAATTATTCATCCAATACTTGATGAACACAAGAACACTATATTTAAACTTCACATCGAGATAGAGAAAATACTAACAAAAACTATTATTGGTATAAATGAGCAGCTTAAAAACACCAATATGCGTTATTTAGGATTCTTATATTTAGGTCTAATGATTGATCAGAACAATGATATCAAAGTATTAGAATATAATTGTAGGATGGGAGACCCGGAAACACAAAACTTAATGATTTACCTTGAAAATATGAATATTGATTTTCTAAACTTAATAATTGATAAAAAACATGATGGAAACAGTGATTGTAATTTGGATTACATGAATGAGAAGAAACATTACTCATGTACATTAGTCCTTGCAGCTAGTGGGTACCCGAATGCTTACAAAAAAGATTTTTATATTGATTTATCAGATATTAACGAGAGTGAAAATTTAAAAATATTCCATGCTGGGACCGCTATGGAAGATGATAGGATTAAATCAGTAGGTGGTAGAATTCTAACAATTAATACTTTTGGTTCGGATAGACAAAAATGTATCAATTTAGCCTACGAAAATATTAAGAAAATTAGAACTTATACGGATAAGGAGTTTAGGAATGAGGATAATGAATTAACGTTTTTTAGGGAGGATATTGGAAGATAATTATTTCTTCATTGATTCGAAGAATTCTGAATTAGTCTTTGTAGCTTGTAACTTGTTAAGCATAAATTCCATAGCATCGAGCTCATCCATAGAGTGAAGTACTTTTCTCAAAATCCAAATCTTCTGTAGTTCATCAGGAGTAGTGAGAAGCTCTTCTCTTCTTGTGCCTGATCTATTGATATTGATGGCAGGATAGATTCTTTTTTCAGCAATTCTCCTATCGAGATGCACTTCCATATTACCCGTGCCTTTAAACTCCTCATAGATAACTTCATCCATCTTTGATCCAGTATCTATAAGAGCAGTTGCAAGAATGGTTAAACTCCCTCCTTCCTCAATATTCCTTGCTCCTCCAAAAAATCTTTTTGGTTTAGTCAAAGAGTTCGCATCAACCCCACCTGACAAAACTTTTCCAGATGATGGTGCAATCGTGTTGTACGCACGTGCTAATCTTGTTATCGAATCTAATAGAATGATTACATCTTTTTTATGCTCGACTAACCTTTTAGCTTTTTCGATTACCATTTCAGCAACTTGAACATGCCTATTGGCTGGCTCATCAAATGTACTTGCAACAACTTCACCTTTTACCATTCTTGACATTTCAGTAACTTCCTCTGGCCTCTCATCTATTAACAGGACTATAAGGATGGCTTCAGGATTATTAGTTGTGAGACTTTGAGCAATTTGTTGAAGCATTATGGTTTTACCTGCTTTTGGAGGTGATATAATGAGTCCTCTTTGTCCTTTTCCTATAGGCGCAGCTATATCTACAAGTCTACCTGATATATCTTCTCTGCTACCGTTTCCAACCTCTAACCTGAGTCTTTTATTTGCATGCAAGGGAGTCAGGTTTTCAAAAAGGATCTTATGTCTAGCATTCTCAGTAGAGTCAAAATTCACATTATCTACTTTAAGTAAAGCAAAATAGCGCTCACCCTCTTTTGGTGGCCTAATTTTACCTTCAACTGTATCCCCGGTTCTTAGAGAGAACTTTCTAATTTGACTCGGCGAAACGTAAATATCATCCGGCCCTGCAAGATAGGAACTACTTGAGTTTCTCAAAAAACCGAATCCATCTTGTAAGATCTCAAGAACACCTCCACCTGATATGTCTTCACCACTAGACGAATGATTTTTGAGGATGGAAAATATTATATCTTGTTTTCTTAGACGACCAACATTCTCAGCACCCATTTTTTCAGCCATTGCTACTAATTCTTTGATAGGTTTGTCTTTAAGTTCAGTGAGATTCATATTTTTTTATTGTTTAATGCTTTATTGAAAGTAGTATGGTAGAAAAGTTTTCCCTCTTAGGTGTTATCATTAATAAATTTTTCTAGTTCACTTTTTGTAAGTACACCTACATTTGTAGCTACGAGTTCTCCATTTTTGAAGATCATTATAGTTGGTATACCTCTAATGCCATATTTTGGTGCGGTCTGAGGGTTTTCATCTATGTTAAGCTTAGTGAACTTAACGTTATCGTAGCCACCTGATACTTCATCGATAACAGGCCCAAGAATTTTACAAGGTCCACACCATTCTGCCCAGAAATCTATTAAAACAGGAGTTTCTGATTTGAGAACTTCTGTTTCAAAATTAGCATCCGTAATATTTTGTACTGTACTCACTTGTGTGTCCTCTAGTAATAAAAATGTAATAAAAGGTTTGGATTAAGAAACTATATTGAATATCTATATGATATGTATTTTGTCAAATAAGTCAAGTAATACTAATAAAGGTGACCATGAGCTAAATTAAACTCATACTAAGAACACCTTCCATTTTCTCTGCCATTTCAGACTTTCCGGTTCTACTATCTC
>CAJWMM010000101.1 GCA_913043035.1 uncultured Gammaproteobacteria bacterium
CCATGGTATATTGTATAAGATATATTCTTCTATTGATATGAAAATAACATATAGCCAAATCTTGAATAGCAAGCCAATACCTAAATCGTGCCTATACTTAATTTACGGTGACCCATACCACCTTATTAATGAAACAGAATCGATTCTTAAAAAGAACCTGAGTCTTGAGGCAAATTATAGTACGCATTATATCGATAACGATTTTTCACTCGAAGAAATAAGAAATGATTGTGAATCTACATCCTTATTTAATAACAGTGATGTAGTAATTCTAAATATTGTATCTTCATCGATACCAAAAAAATTGTCAGATTACCTGCAGAATATAAAATTACTCAACGGAATAACTGTAATTATGAAATTTACAAAGTCAGTTAACTTAATTAAAAAAAATAAATTTTTAGATTTTGTCGAGAAACAGTATGTAGCTGTAGAAATAAGACCTCTAAATAATAATAATTTAGATCAATGGTTAAAATTAAAATTTAAATCTTTGAGCATAGATTACGATAATAAATCACTAGAATTAATTAAAGAATCACATGATGGTAATACTTCTAATATGTCACAAGAGATTTATAAAATGTCGATATTAAAGCCAGCAAGACTTGATGAGTACTTATCTAACGTACACATGACATCAAAATACTCAGAGTTTGACTTAATAGACTCAATTTTATTTCAAAACCAGAAGAGAAGCCTAAAAGTATTAAGGTATCTTAGGGACTCAAATGTCTCTGAAGTATATGTGCTCTATTTATTACAGAATGAGGTTAGAAAATTTCTATATTTGAAACAAAATCTATCACCTAAACCTTATATACCAAGTTTCAAACAAAAACAATATCACTCGCTGATGTCTATATTTAAGCCTTCTTTTTTAGAAAGCCTAATAAGACGTTGTTTCACATTAGATAAATATATAAAATCAAATTCAGAAATGGAATATGTTTGGGATAATTTTGAGGAAATGATCGTTATGCTAACTTCATCTCCTCAACGTGATATGATAGAGCGAATACTAGGATATGAATATTAAAAAATCTATAGATGAATTGTGTAGTAGAGCGAATAAATCTCGTTTAGATGTCGGAGATTATGATATACGGCAGAAAAATGATATGCTAAAAAATCTATGTCAATTAATAAAACAAAATGAGTCGAAAATAATATCTTTCAATAAAAAAGACTTAGTCATCGCAAAGAGAAAACAACTTTCTGATAGTTTTATCGATAGAATGACACTTTCCCCAGATCGTATTAACTCGATGATTAATTGTATAAGACACATAATTAAGTTGCCAGATCCTCTTTATAAGAAAACTAGAACAACAAAATTACAAAATGGTATTAACCTATCTCAAATGAGAGTACCACTAGGAACGATAGCAATAATATATGAATCTAGACCAAATGTCACAATAGATGCTGCTTCTTTATGTTTAAAATCTGGAAACTCAGTTATCTTAAAGGGTGGTTCAGATACATTACACACGAATCAGTATTTAGTGCAACTTATAGAATCTGCATTGAAGAAGCAATGCATGAACAGCAATCTAGTGCAACTGGTCAAGACAACTAATAGGCAAGCACTGAAATATCTATTAAAGAAAAGTGATCATATAGATGTCGTCATACCTAGAGGAGGAAAGTCACTAATTGAGATGATTATGCAAGAATCGAAAATACCGATGATTAAACACTTAGATGGCAATTGCCATGTTTTTATTGATCGAGATGCCAATCATAAGATTGCTTTTGATGTTTCACTGAATTCTAAAGTACAGCGACTTGGTGTTTGTAATGCTATGGAGACATTACTTATACATGAGGAATATCCTGTTAAGAAATCTGTAGAGATATTATCTGCACTCAGAGATTTAGGTATTGAAGTAAGGGGTTGTTCGCAAATAAAGAAGATTTTTACTAAATCAAAAACAGCTAAAGAGAGCGATTGGTATAGGGAATATTTAGGACCAGTTTTAGCAGTTAAGATAGTTAAATCTTTAGATGATGCAATATCACATATCTCTAAATATGGTTCAATGCATACGGATGCTATAATTTCCCAAGATAAGGATGCTATTAAAACATTCATGCAGAAAGTGGATTCGAGTTCAGTAATGGTAAATACATCTACAAGATTTGCCGATGGTTTTGAATATGGTTTAGGAGCTGAGATAGGTATAAGCACTGATAAATTACATGCACGTGGCCCTGTAGGATTAATAGGGCTAACTAATCAAAAATATATTGTTACTAGCAAAGGAAAAATAAGACAATAGAATGAATTCCAAAAAAAAGCTTGGTATCTTTGGTGGGTCATTTGATCCTGTGCATCTGGGACACATCACAACACTTTCTAAAATTAAAAAATTACACAATTTTGACGAGATAATATTCATACCAACATTTATTGTTAATTCTAGAAAAAAAACTGTTGCAACTCCTGCACAAAGAATCAAAATGCTAGAGATTAGCTTATATAAACACAATTTTAATATAGATTTACGTGAAATTAAAAGAAAAGGCACGTCCTACACAATTGACTCGTTGAGATCAATTCAACAAGAATCTCCAAATGTAGATTTAGTTTTAATTGTAGGGTCTGATACTTTCTATACGTTACCAAAGTGGAGAGAATATGAGGAAATTTTAAATCTATGTAATATCATTATTCTCAAAAGAGATGGGAATTCTTATGATAGCATTATTAAAAAATCGCCAAAATTTCTATCTGAGAAAATCACAAAAGACGTCACTGTATTTGATAGTAAAAGATATGGTAGTATATTGTATGAGGATACTATAGAGATTAAAATCTCATCGAGTATGGTAAGAGAAAAATTGAGAAATAACCAATTAATTGACGGACTGGTAGATAAAGATTTGAAAGAGTGGTTATCCCATAATAAGATTTATTAATTATGAAATTGTTATCTAATGTACAAAATATTCTAGAGGATAACAAAGCTGAGAATATTTCTATTCTAGATTTAAAAGATAAATCCTCTGTTACTGATTTTATGATGATCGCATCTGGACGTTCAACTAGACATATTCAAGCGATTGCTGATAATCTCATTAAAAAACTAAAAAAAGATAAGATAAAGCCATTAGGTATCGAGGGCTATAATCAATCTGAGTGGATTTTAATTGATTACGGTGACCTTTTAGTTCATGTTATGCACCCTACAGCTAGAGAATTTTTCTCTTTGGAGAAACTATGGGATGAAAGCATTGATCCTGAGGTTTATTCAAATTAAATAATGAGGAGAATGCTTCCATACCTCTTTAATATTTTTGGAGCTTTTTTAATATTAATATTCTCGGTTGTTCTCGTTACAGAGAATACGGATATTGTTTATAGATACTATAAAGACGATATAAAAAGTCAATTCAAAAATAGTACAGATCTAAACGCAAATTTTGAATCATTATCAGTAAAGTGGAATGGTGTGAATCCATCAATTATAATTAAAAATTTTGCTCTTGGTGAGCATGATAATAAATTATTAATAAGCGAACAGCTTATTGTAAAACTGGGTTTAAAGGTTACT
>CAJWMM010000102.1 GCA_913043035.1 uncultured Gammaproteobacteria bacterium
TTGAAATGTCAATGAATAAACTAGAGGGAACTGTTAATAAGAATTCTGGCGAAGTATTATTTAAATTTGAATCCAACTTTACATTTAGGATTGGAAGTATGATTACTTTTCCTGATTTATTAGTTAATACATCACTTACAACAGGAAAAGTAAAAGGTAATTTACATGAAGGGGAAGGTCTGGTTGTTCAAAAAAATGGCCAAACAAAGCTAGTAGGTATTGCAATAATTCCTCGCACAGGTAATAAATTCTTGGATACCTTACTTGGACTTCCAAATGAAGCTATAGCAGAGCTACAATGCGAACTCAAATAATGCAATTACAAACAAAGGAATAAAGCTATCAATACAGACATAAGCTGCATATAGAGAAATGGAAAAAAATTCATCGTTTAATATATAAAAACCTACCTCTTCACGCTTTATTTCATAAGCATATAACTGGCATATATACTATTTCTTCTTGGGAGATAATTTATCAATCTTAGCTTGTTGAATTTTTAATTTCTATCTTATTTTTTTGCTTCTATATAAGTAGAGGTAACACTATCAGTTATAAAAATTGCATTAATAGTGCCTACTATAATTATCGCCGTGATGATTTTATTAATTCCCTCAGGTGAACTTAAGGATTCTAAGAGAGCATGTTTATTCAATATCTAATTATTCATGATCCTTTCTATTAATAGAGCAAATAATACTCTTTTTAAAAAGCGAAAATAATTCATAATTACTTAGACCTAGCCTTATCTGATAAAAAGCAATCAATCGCTTATTGTTAGCTTTAGATTTTCTTTAACAGATCAATACTCTCATGACAGTAAAGTTCTTCATAGTCAAACTCTGAACAAGTTGATTTTTCTTTTTCTGATCCTTGAAATAATTAGAAATAAAACTCTCACAATCCCCTACTAAGTTTTTTATCATTTAATCGCAAACTCATCCAGAGAAGAATTAATCATGGAAATACTAATAAACACCTATTCAAGAGTATAGAAGTAGATACATAGTACATCTTATACATCGTTGACAAAATAATAAAACCACTTAAGTCTATAGACAATTCATGTATAAACATTTACAAGCTTGATTGAATTTGTTAAAAATTATCTAGTTAAGATATAACTCTCTGTGTCATTCTCAAAAGCCGTATCTGCGATATCACTATTTTTCAAATATTTTAACCGGCCGAAACATTATACAAAATAGCTAGAAAAAATCTAATTATAAAACAGCTTATTGATTAAAACAGAAACACAATTACTACACCCTCTAAGCCAATACCCCTACAACTCAATAACGAATGACTACTGATTTACCAATCATTCCTACTTCAAAGTCAAAAAGGCAAAAGACAAAGAAAAAGAAAGCAGATAGTAGCATTTCTAGATGGACTGTATTTTCTCTTTGTTTTATAACAACTTTAGTCATCATTAGTTTAATTAAAGCCTATTTGCCTTTACTTGTATCAGGACTTGGAATGCTTTTTGTATGGAGTCAAATGACGAAGCCAATAGCAGAGATAGAGACTAAAGCTACGAAGGAGGACGGCAACCAATTAAATCTATTCCATAGACAATATAAGATTGGCAAGAAATATTCCAAGATTAAAGAGGTATTAAAAGAAGAAGGAGAAGATCGGAAAGTTGCATAACAAAAGTACTTTAAAGAAAAGAACTAGAGGAAAAATTGAGATGAGCTCATCATATTTACAATACCAAGCGTGATAACGTCAGAGCTCAAATCTATGACGGATTAATCCAATGAAAATCATTGTTACTTATGGATGAAAGGAATTGACAACCCAAGCTGACATGTGAACATTAATTTATCAAACCATAATGTGTGAGGCTTCATGGTTACCCTTTGCTGTTTACTTTGCTTACAAATCATTATTATCAGCGCAACAAGTATTTAACTAAATGAAAAATCTAGAAAAAAGACGTCTTGAACTCACTGAATCACAACTAGTTATAGTAAAAAATCAAATTAAAAACTGGCGTACAAAAGATCAAGTGATCAATTTGATGAGGTATCGGTTTGGTCGACTTGAAGATCAATCGGCATAAAGCTCAAAAATGATCCTTTCAGAATCATTTATTATTAAAAATTAATTACAGCTACAAGTTAAACGCTGTATAAATTAACAAAAGTTCCTTACACATCACACCATATAAGGAAAGCAGCAAATTAAACCATACACCTATTGCGATCATTTACTACTTAAGTAAAGCTTAGTTTGTAATTGTTAATTCAAATGTCTCTAGAGTTTTACATCTTAGTGATTCCATGCTGCGCTATTCCTGTATTTCTAGTCTCACTAGACTACTTAAATAAGACTGCTGATCTCGAAAGAAGAAAGCGTAATGTAATTGACTTTGATAAATTCATAAAGAATAAAGAAGAAGGTGATGATGTTGATAGTGATATCGCTAATCTATTAGTCATTGATAAAATCGCAGCATAAATATCTTGAGTCTCTAAATAGAATAAGATAGCTATCTATAACTTAGAGAAATAGATATTAAAGATATAGTCGAAATAAGATAAGAGCTTATGGGATGTTTATAGTCTCCTTTTGATCTAATTTCTAAAAGTACACACTTGATATATTACGGCAATAATCAGTTCATCTCCATTAGGATCTTTCCATTCTGAATTATTATTCTTAAATTCATTAAATTCCTTTGCTCCTACTGCAACATCCCTGAAGGAGTTTTCTGAACAATTAATATCCATGGTGTAAAGGATATCTTGTGTAATCTCAGTATTGCTTTTAGGGATAAATTTACTCAACACTCTGAAAGATCCATCTTGATTTTTTTGAATACTCTTTTTATCCCATAACTGCTCACCATACTGACTCTCTGGAACTGCCACCCAATCATTGGATAATGCGTTTGTATTTAACGGATAAAAAAAAATTAAGAGTGCTAAACAACTAAAACAAAAATTTTTAATGGTGATGATGTTCATTAGATCAAAAAATTATTACTCACGTCCACAAAGAATTCACATCACACTGAATGTAATTGTACTACCCAAGAAATACTTTCGTTAAGATCAAATACAACTGGAAAGACTTTTTAGTGAATGCTTCAATTATGACAATTTTTTTGAAGCAGTGGCACTAATCATTGGATCTGTTCCAGCAAAGTTAATTAAGTTTCTGCTATTTATAAAATATAAGACTCAAAGTAATCCTTAATTCTCATAAAAACTCCTCCTCAAAAAATTAATTAAAAAACGTATTGGATGATTTGTGGAAAGATTAGTTAAATCAAATAAAATATCTGAGTGAATTAAAAAAATTGAAGATTATGGATGAAATTTGGTTAAAAGAACTTAATAAAAGAAATCTTGACTTAAAAGGAGAGGATTGCTCACAATGGGATTTTGCAACTGTCTCTATTTCTTCATCAGTTTTAAAGAAATTAAGTCAGGAAGAACAAGGTAAATTTGAAATGACTCAATTCAAAAGAGCAACTAATGAAATTGAACATTGGGCAAGGGTCGAAGCCTTATG
>CAJWMM010000103.1 GCA_913043035.1 uncultured Gammaproteobacteria bacterium
AACAAGATGAATGTAAAAAAGGTTTTATATTAGACGGATATCCTAGAAATCTTACACAAGCAAAAAACCTTGATTCTCTCTTCAAGAATAAAAATATCAAACTTGAATATGTATTCTTAATTGATGTACCATTTGATGTTCTCATCGAAAGATGTACTGGTAGATTATTATGCACTACGTGTGATTATATTGGTAATATGGACAAAGGTGATAAAGTTGGAGATAAATGCGAAGATGGTATTCTATATCAAAGAGAAGATGACAAAACTGAAACTGTTAAAAATCGCTTAAATGTGTACCAAGAACAGACTGCCCCAATAATCGATTATTATGATAAGAAAAGTATCCTCCATAAAATGATAGGCGGAAACGATCCTAAAGCACTATCTAACAAAATCATTAAAATACTTGAACATTAAATAATTTTTGCTGTTTTAATCATACTATTCTGTTTAAATTTTCATGATATAATCACGGATACGATGTTCAATGTTAAATTTAGAATAATTAAAAGTATATTTTTATCAGTACTAATGCTGCTAGCATTTGATGTAAAAAGCACAGTTATACCAGACGTATCTCTTCCAGATAGAGAACTCCTTGATTTTCTTGAAGAAGGGCCAGCTTGGCTCCCCAAACCATACAAAATACCTATTGAACAAGGGTCAAAATTAGATAGTGAAAATCTACAGCAACTAGAGCCAGGCCTAAGTAAAGAACAAGTTAAATTTCTTCTTGGAACTCCATCAATTGTTGATGCATTCCATGAAAATAGATGGGACTATATCTATTATGATAGAGATGGAGCCAATATATCTAGACCTCAGCGGATAACGGTTATTTTTAAAAATGAAAAAGTCGCAGAGATATATGACCAACATAAATTAGTTAAAAAAATAGGTGCTAATCTCTCCAGTGAGTACAAAGATGCTCCTATCAATGAGACAATTGCTGATGATGATAACTACCAAGAGATTGTAGTTGCTAAAAGAGAAGACTATCTTAGTGCGTCTTTAAAGAATAGATTACCAGTATGTATAGATGATAAGTTTGAAGATTATCTTTCACAAAAAACACTCTTTGATGCTGATGAAGATACGTTAGAAGTAAGATCTGATAGTCAAAATCAAGATGAAGATGGAGTATTCTATGCCGAAGGAAATGTTGAGATTGAGAGATCTACTGATTTAATAAAATCAGATAAAGCAGAATATGATGCAGAAACTGGTGTACTATCAGCAGCGGGTAATGTGAAGTACCTCACTGAAGATTTGTCCTTATATGCAAGTGAAGGCGGATATAATAGCCAGAATGATACAGTTGCTTTTTCGAATACAACTTATAACTTTCCATCACAAAAAAAACCAGGGCGAGGTCAAGCAGAAGATATTTTAATTGATAATGAAGGTGTTGTCTATCTTGAGCCAAGTACATATACGACGTGTAGTTTGAATAGCCCAGACTGGCAACTATCGTCAAGTAAAACCATTTTATATAGAGACATAGATCGAGGACATGCATATAATATATTTTTAAAATATAAGGATATTCCTATCTTATATTCACCATTTTTTAGTTTTCCTTTGAGCAATGAGAGACACTCAGGGTTTCTCTTACCTTCAATTGGTAGTTCTGGAGAAAGTGGTAGTGTCATTTCTGCACCTTATTATATAAATTTAGCTGAAAATATGGATGCTACAATCGTTCCAACTAATTATTCTGGTAGAGGGTTAATGGCAGAGCTTGAATTCAGATATAAAACCAATAATAGTGATACTGTTATAGAGTTAGCAAATATGGATAAAGATGATGTTAAAGGTGAGAGTAGACATGCCTTTTTTGTTAGAGATGATAGAGTTATAAAAAATGAACTATCATTAAATGATAATGGAAGATGGGATGGAACATTAATATCCTCAAATGTAAATATTGGGGGTATCTCGGATCTTACCTATTTTGAAGATTTTGGTAATAGTGTATCTCGGGTTGGAAGAACTCATATTACGCGTAGAGCGAAATTAAATTATACTAAATATAATTCTTATGGACAGATAGATGCTTCGGTACAAGCGGTAGATTACCAACTTGCAAAGAAAGATTTGTTGGAACAGTATAGTGTCCTGCCACAAGCAAGAGTGAACTTTAGAGGATATGAAAAAGATCGAGCAATAAATTACAATTTTAAAGGTGAATTATCAGTCTTCGATCACACATATAACCATAAAGCTACAGGCACAAGACTCACAGTTTATCCTTCTATTGAATACCCTATGACTAATATCGGGTGGGAATTACGTCCAAAGCTAGGTGTAAAACATTCAAGCTATAGTCTATCTGGAAATGAGGATAATAATAGTGTAAGCAAAACAACCCCAATACTAAGTCTACGCGGTAAAATGATTTTTGATAGAATGGCTGCTAATAGTTTGTTACAAACGCTAGAACCAGAAATGTACTTTTTGTACATTCCAGCCTCTAATCAAGATGATATCCCAATATTTGATAGCGGAGAGAATGATTCCAAATATAATTTATTTGCTGAAAATAAATTTTATGGTGAAG
Organism: uncultured Gammaproteobacteria bacterium; assembly: GCA_913043035.1. GTDB lineage: Bacteria > Pseudomonadota > Gammaproteobacteria. The sequence goes on from CAJWMM010000103.1 coordinate 2,563, forward strand.
ATAGATTAAATGATGCTAAGCAAATTACTTTAGCACTCTCATCTAGCATAATTGATACCAAGTCTGGCAATGAATTACTTAGAGGAACTATAGGGCAGATTTTCTACTTCGACGATAGATCAGTAAATCTAACAAACAGCACTACAAATCATTCTGATAGTTCCAATATTCTTGGACTTGTAGGTGCAAGATTATCAGACTACTGGAGATTAACCGGCTTTACAGAATTTAATCCCCATAAAGGTTATGGAGAAAAAAATCAAATCAGATTATCTTTTAAAAAACCTTATGGCAAACAGAATCAGATATTTAATTCAAGCTATAGATTTAAAAGAGGTGAGCAGGAAGAAGTAGATTTTTCAACTGTCATACCAATTAATAATAGGTTATCCCTGGTTGGAAAGTTAAATTACTCATTCAATAACAATAGGAGTAATTCGGAAGATATGCTTGAAAAGATGTTCGGTTTCGAATATGAAAGTTGTTGTTATGGTATTAAATTTGTAGTGAGGGATTATTGGAATGGAACAAAAAAAGATAATGCCTTTTACTTTGAATTCTTGCCTAAAGGTATTGCAACCTCAAACAACCAAGCTGCAGAGCTTTTAAGAGAAGGAATACTGGGATATCAAGACACATTTGACTACTGACAGAATGAATACTTTTTTGAAAATTTTTTTAATGCTTTTAGTTATGGTTTCATCTATCGCTCCTTATGCAAATGAATATAACGATAGAATTATAGCAATAGTTAATGATAAAGTTATATTGAAATCTGAAGTACAAGAAGCAATTGACTATCTTCCGCCTGAAATAGTAAAAGACTTACAGCTACTTAACGATAAAGAAATAATTGATAAAGTTTTACAAAGTTTAATTGATACTAATCTATTATTGCAGGCAGCGGAAAGATTTGGGATTAAGATATCTGACATTGCCCTAGAAAATA
>CAJWMM010000104.1 GCA_913043035.1 uncultured Gammaproteobacteria bacterium
GTGAAGTAATCACTTCACCAATGGTTGGTACTTTTTATAGAGCTGCATCACCGGATTCAAAGCCTTTCGTCGAAAAGGGGCAAAAAGTTAAGAAAGGTGAGACTCTATGTATTCTAGAAGCTATGAAAATGATGAATCAAGTAAATGCGGAAATCGGTGGAACAATTATCGATATCATGGTTGATGATGCTGAGCCCGTAGAATTTGGGCAACCGCTATTTGTAATAAAATAATATGATAGAAAAAATTCTCATAGCTAATAGAGGAGAAATTGCACTTAGAATTCTTAGAGCCTGTAGAAAATTAGGCATCAAAACTGTTGCCGTGCACTCAACCGTTGATAGGCAACTGCCACATGTTAAAATGGCGGATGAATCGGTTTGTATAGGAAAAGCTGATCCAAGTAAGAGCTATCTTAATATACCATCAATTATAAGTGCAGCAGAGTTGACTAATGCCGATGCGATACATCCTGGTTATGGTTTTCTATCAGAATCAGCAACATTTGCTGAGATTGTAGAATCAAATAAGTTTATATTTATAGGTCCGCCTAGTAGTGTCCTCAAAAAAATGGGTGATAAAATTAAGGCCAAAAAAGCTATGAAAGATTTTGGTGTGCCATGCATTCCTGGTTATGACGGTATTCTTCCGGATGATGTGAAACTAAATATAAAAGAAGCCAAGAAAATTGGATTTCCTATAATGCTTAAAGCTATTCATGGTGGAGGTGGACGCGGAATGATGATCGTCCAATCTGAAGATGAATTTGCTGATGCGATGAAGATTACTAAGACAGAAGCTGAAAATTCTTTTGGTAATGGAGATCTTTATTTTGAAAAATTTTTTGACAAACCTAGACATATAGAAATTCAAGTAATGTGCGATAATTATGGAAATGCAATCCACTTAGGTGAACGTGACTGTTCACTTCAAAGAAGAAACCAGAAAGTAATTGAAGAGACAACGGCTATAAATATTTCTCGTGATAAGATCAGTGAGATTGGAAAGATCTGCACAGACGCATGTGAACAGTTAGGGTATAGGGGTGCTGGTACTTTCGAATTCCTCTATCAAGATGATCAGTTTAGCTTTATTGAGATGAATACTAGAATACAAGTTGAACATCCAGTAACAGAATTACTAACAGGTATAGATCTAATAAGTGAACAAATTAAAGTAGCATCAGGTGAGAAACTTAACCTTACACAACAAGATGTGCAATTTAAAGGACACGCTATAGAATGTCGTATTAATGCAGAGGACCCTAATAACTTTATGCCATCACCTGGATTAATCAAAGTATTTCATCCTCCAGGTGGTCCAGGTATTAGAACTGATTCACATATTTATAGTGGTTATACAGTTCCACCAAACTATGATTCAATGATTGCAAAGATAATTGCATATGGCGAAGATAGAACATCAGCTATTAAGAAAATGCTTTTTGCATTAGATGAAACTGTTATAGAGGGCATAAAAACTAATATAAAACTACATAAAAGATTACTTAAAAGTGATTTTTTTACAACCGGTGATTTTACAATAAATACACTTAATGCTTTTATAAAAGATGCTAAATAACTAGCCTATGTACCACTTAAAATATGGTGGCACCAAATATTTTAATTTTGTCCTCCTCAATACCAAGGACTAATCTACCTAGAAAGTCACCTTCAACAGTCTTACTTCTCTGTTTATACAAAACAGTTACAAAACTTTTTCTTCGCAGACAACCAAGATTACTGTACTCAGGTGATAGACTTGTAAGTATCTCGTTTCTTGACCATTGTTTACCAATCTCTACCTCATTAGAAGCTAACAGCATTTCTTTGGAAAAATTTCTAGTGAAAGCATTATAATCCTTTTTGTTTGAACTTTTAATTAGTTCATCCCAAAAAGGATTTGCAATTTCAATGATCTCCTTATCAGTTTTTTTATTAAGATCCATTAAATTTATGAAGCTTCTGATTCGTCCTTATCTTCATCAATTAAATGGTATAAAGGAGCCTTTTCCATTTCAAATTTGCCTGTTTTAGGATCTCTTCTAGATACTGTTAAACAATGCCAATTTTCATCATCAAGTTTAAGGAAGTCGCCCCTGTAGTAATAACCTGGCCAGCGAGTCTCTTCTCTAAATAGTGTATGCTCTGTTACACATTGAGATACTAAAGCTCTATGTTTAACTTCCCAAGCTCTCATCAACTGGTGATAATCCTCTGCGCCAATATGCTCTAAGTCTTCTTGAAGAATACCTAAATCTTTTAGCGCCTTTTTAAGTGTATTACCATTAGTCATATAGTTAGTACCAATACCACCAACATAATCATCCATTATTTTTTGTAATCGTTGTAAGGCTTGTATTGGAAGTAGATAGCTTGGAGATACTGTTCCAGCTGTAATTTCGTTCCTGCCAACTTTGTAGTTTTCAAGGGGTTTATAGATTTCAGTTTTAAAATCGTCAATTTGCTTCTCTGTTACTGCTATACCCTCAGCTTTTCCATCATTGATATACTGAACAGCAGATTTGGCACATATCCTACCTTCAGTAAAAGAACCAGATGAGAATATATGAGGTGTACCGCCTGCAGCATCACCTGCGCCAAACAGACCATCAACAGTCATCATTCTGTTGTAACCCCAGAAATACTCTGGAGGTGATAGGTCTTCTGGTCCACTTACCCATGCACCTGAGCATGTTGCATGTGAACCCATAACATATGGCTCCGAAGTTGTGAGTTCTGGATTTTGATATTTAGGATCTATATCTTGCGATGCCCATACAACAGCTTGACCAACAGTCATGCCTAAGAAATTTTCCCAACCAATTACCTCTAGATGGGGATCTTGGAAAGCTTCCATAGTGACCATATGAATTGGTCCGCCACCAGCAGCAGTTTCTTGAATAAATGCATGGTTTCTAAGGCATGTTGGTCTTGGTACATGATCGATATACTCACCAACAATCGCTTTAGTGTTGTCGTACCATTTTTCTTCGTAATTTTCACCCGCTGCATTTTGGGTGTAAGTTTTCAAATGAAGAAAATATGCTCCGACTGGACCATAACCGTCCTTAAATCTCGTAAGAACAATTCTATTTTCCATTTGTGTCATTTTAGCACCTACAGCAATAGGTAATGCATAAGCTGAACCATTACTCCATGGGGCATACCATGTTCTTCCCATGCCCTCGCCTACTGCACGAGGTTTAAATAAATGCGAAGCACCACCAGCACAACATATAACCGTTTTAGATCTGAATACATGGTAATCGCCTGTTCTCATATTAAAACCAACTGCTCCACCAATTCTATTGTCTTGGCTTTCATCCATTAGAAGATGAGTGATCATAACTCTATTGTATATCTTATCTGCAGATTTTTTTGCAGCTTCTGCTACTATAGGTTTATAACTCTCACCATGAATCATAATCTGCCACTTTCCTTCACGTTGATAGCGTCCAGTTTTCTCATTTCTCATTAAAGGGA
>CAJWMM010000105.1 GCA_913043035.1 uncultured Gammaproteobacteria bacterium
GAGCAGATAGAAAAAGCTGATGCAAATTGTGATCCAGTTCACATGGATTCAGAAGACCCTCTTTTTATTTTATACACATCTGGCAGTACAGGAAAACCGAAAGGTGTTTTACACACTACTGGGGGATATCTTGTGTATGCATCTTTCACCCACCATACTATCTTTGATTACAAGGATAATGATGTTTACTGGTGTACTGCTGATATTGGCTGGATCACTGGGCATTCCTACATTGTTTATGGTCCTCTTTCAAATCAGGCTACAACTATTATGTTTGAAGGTGTGCCAAATTATCCTGATTTTGGACGTTTCTGGGATGTCGTTGATAAACATGAAGTAAATCAATTCTACACCGCACCTACAGCTCTTCGAGCGCTGATGAAGGAAGGTGATGATTGGGTAATATCTAGAGAACTTGATAGTCTTAGAATACTTGGAACAGTTGGCGAACCAATTAAAGAACCTGAGTGGAATTGGTATCATAAAATAGTTGGAAAAGAGCGTTGCCCGATTGTTGATACATGGTGGCAGACGGAGACAGGAGGAATACTAATCTCACCCTTACCAGGAGCAACTCCAACTAAGCCAGGCTCTGCTACTTTTCCTTTTTTCGGAATACATCCAGTGCTATTGACTGATGATGGTAAAGAAATCAAGGGTAACAATGTCCAAGGCCTACTTGCATTAAAAACATCATGGCCTGGACAAATGCGTACGATATATGGAGATCATAAGCGTTTCATTGAGACGTATTTTTCTCAATTTCCTGGATATTATTTTACAGGCGATGGAGCAAAAAGAGATGAAGATGGATACTACTGGATAACCGGAAGAGTAGACGATGTTTTAAATATATCTGGACATCGTATAGGTACTGCTGAAGTTGAGGGAGCTATTGGCAAAGCTGATGGTGTTGCGGAGGCTGCAGTTGTGGGTTTTCCACATGAGATTAAGGGCCAGGGTATATATGCCTTTGTTACCCTAATGACAGGTATTGAGTCTTCAGAAGAGATTCATAATAATATTATTTCTACCGTGGTGAAAGAGATTGGTCCTCATGCAAAGCCAGATATGATTCAGTTTACGCCTGCTTTACCAAAAACGCGCTCGGGTAAGATTATGAGAAGGATCCTAAGAAAAATATCTGAGGGTGATCATGAAAATATGGGAGATATTTCAACGCTAGCAGACCCAACAGTTGTAGAAAAACTTATTTTAGGCTCTGTTCGAGTTTAGTATTAGCCTCTCTGATTCGGGATGTAAGCAGCTTAATTATCTGTTTCATAATGTCTGCATTGCTTTCCATTAATTCATAAAAAACATCCTGATTTATTTTTAATAGTACAGAATCTTTTTCAGCCATGGCATCTGCTGATCTGGTTTCATGATCTAATAAAGCCATTTCACCTAGAGAGGCTCCTCTTTCTAGCTTTGCTAAAAGTTTATCTCCTTTTTTGATAGATATCTCACCATCTATAACGATGAACATAGAGTCTCCTGCATCTCCTTCTTTAAAAATAATTTCACCATTTTCATAGTTTTTTGCTTTAGAGATTTGGGAGATCTGTGATAAAAGATCACCCGGTATGTCTTGAAAAAGATCAACAGTTTTTAGGAGGATGGTTTTCTCTAAAATTGTAAACATATTTTGCTCCGATCGTTTCTTAAATTTATTTATGGGAATGATAGTTTCTTCTTTTTTATAATCGTCAAATATTTCAGCTAAGTACTGACTAGGCGCTACATTATCCCACTTAATTTCTTCGATGAATGATTTATTATGATTAATTATATAATCTATAGATATTGCTGACTTCCACTGATTTGTAGATTCAGCCCAAATTTTTAAATGGGATTCAGGGCTATTTTTATTGTTTTCATGATCAATGTTCTTTTGTTTAAAACCGATCTCAGGATCGATAATGGGCATTAGAACATCTCTTATTTCTTTGCTAAAAGATGTATCAAAAAATTCTAGTATAAATGGGAGATCTTTATCGCTTTGGTCAATAATGTGTTTGATGTGAGAATCAATGGGAGACTCTGGTATTTGGATTGAAACAAGTTTTAAAATTATATGTACCAGTTTTTTTTGCTCTGTTATAATCTGATCAATTATTAATCCTGATTTATCAAGATCTATAAGCAAAGTCATGAAACAGTGGATAGTAAAATATTGTTTTGCGAAAATCTTAATTTCTTCAGTAAGTGGTTCTCGGATTTGATTTTCAACTTCCCTTGTTTTTGCAATTTTTAATAATCCATCTGAGCAGGCAATAGAAAGCTCTAGGTTATTTTTATTTAGTTGCGATCTTAAAATAACAAATGATTCAACGTAAGGAAATGTGCCAAGAGTTTTTACGACCCCTAATTTTAAGTGAAGATCCTCTTTACCATTTACTAGCTCTTCATTCAATGCATTAATAACTTCAGTATGATTATATAGACCGAGAACAGATCTAGTTTTTTGGACAATTTTTATATTTTTTAGGTTGGAGATTATTGCGGGCAAATAATACGGGTCTAACCTTTTCCCTGAAACATTTAATGCTGAATTGCTAATGTCTAATGATGAATGCGATAATAAATCATGTAATGTTTTTCTTGGCAAAAGATCACTATAATTTTTTAGATAATCTAAAGCTAGAGCGGTTGTAGCCTCATCCTTAATATCAAGAAAATCATTTAATATACTTTTCGCTTTTTTATTATTTTTATCTAATCGTAGTATACCTACTGCGCTGGATGCTATGATGTGTCCATTACTATGATCAAGATTATTTATCAATTTATTGTATAAATTATTCAATTCATTATCTGAATTAAGCGATATGGCCAGAGCTGCTATTTCACCTTCTCCATCTGAAAGGTTGAGGAGGATATTTTTTTCTATGAAATTTTTTGTATTTCCTGCTAGTAAAAGTATCTCTTTTTGAACCTCTGGCTTACTATTTAATAAAAGACTATTAAGTGTTTTTACCCATTTATCAATGGGAAGATCTCTAATAAGATCAATCGCAAATATCTGTTTATTCATATCCTCATCATTAAGTGCCTCATTAATTGTTTTTACGATGTGACTGTCAGTTGTGTCAAATTGGATATTTTCTAGGTTTAGATGTCGATGGTTTATTGCATTTTCTAAGGTTGATATATATTTATTTCTAATTCTGAAATTATTAACTATCCACATGCCCGTAACAAAAATTACAGGGATACTTAATAAGTGAATTTTATCATTTGGTAATATATCTGAGGCGATAACGAAATAAATCGCTATTCCGATTATCCCTTCAATAATAGATTTGATCGAAGAATCAATTAGTGGTTTAACACGTCTTGCCTTTTGTTTTTGAACGGGAGTCCATAATAGTTCATTGGATGTGCTTTGTATAGAGAATTTGAATGTTTGATCAAATAACCTTGCAACAAAAATGCTTGATAAGCCAGCC
>CAJWMM010000106.1 GCA_913043035.1 uncultured Gammaproteobacteria bacterium
TAATATGGGGGACGAAAGATAACCTAAGTTGAAAATTTTTCCAACAGTTTCAGTGTGAACATATAATTTTACATAAAATAAAAAATTGATAAATTTTTAGGATAAAACAGTACTGATTTATAATATCACCATCCCAAATTTGGAGTTAATAAAATATGGCCAGTAATAAAGAATTAGATGCTCTTTTGCAAATATTAGCTGGAGAGCAGACCATCATACAGCGCACTGATCAAAAAGCGTTTACTCTTTTGTCTATTCTGGGTGCGTTTATGGTTTTCTTCATTGTTCACTTTACAAAGATGCAATTAGACATGGTTATCTTCTCGCTAATCATGATCTATTTCCCCGCCGCTATGGGAACGATCTACTTTTTAGTTAGAGTATTAATCCCAAGAGTAAGAGGTGCGAAAGAAATCAATGATAATCCTGAGGAGGAACAGACAGAGGATATTAATCCCACTTTTTTTGCAGGTATTAGTCAATTTGAAACTCCAGACGCATACGCAAAATATTTGAGGACAATTGCCACCGATGATAAAAAACTTTACAAAATGTTCTCTGCACAGGTCTTTTCTTTAGGACTTATCAATCAGAGGAAAAATAATAGCCTTAGAAAATCAATGGTCTTTTTTGTAACTGCATTAACATCTGAGTTAATGATAATAATGTACTTGGCATATCTTAGAGCATACTCTTATCTTGATGATAGAATCTACCAATTCATTTATGGTATTATAATTATCAGCGTCATAGCTATCACAGTATCAAGATATGATTTAATTGCAAAGGCTAGAAGATATATTAACATATGAAAAAACAATTAAGCATCTTCATCACACTACTTCTTATAGGCTGTGCAGGACTTCCCATTGGAGGTTCAATAGGGCCACAGGGTGAACCTGGTCCTGCTGGACCGGAAGGACCAAAAGGACCTATTGGTCCAAGAGGACCAAAAGGTGCAGATGGTCAAAACGTACCTAAAGAATTACTGGAGAAAATTGAAGCTTTAACAAGTGATAATGAGGTGGTTGTTGGCTCTGTAGCATACAGCTTTGGAATAGCTCCTAGAATAACTGGATTTGCCTACCTTACATCATCTGGTAAAGTCTATAAATTGGAAAATAGTAATCCACAAAAACTTGGTAATAAAGTTGAGCTCGTCACTCAAATATCAAAAGATGATCAGTTTATTTCTTTGGGTAGAACAACATACGGTGATGACATAAAACAATTCTTTACAGCCGTAACTATTAACGGTGAGATATATACATCCGAGAAATTAGATTCGTGGACAAAAATGGCTAGTATACCACTATCAAAATAATATCACTTTGCTTGATAGGCTTTTAATCATCTAATCTAGTGAGATTTATAAAAAATATTATTGTTGATAAAATTGTTGAATCAGCAATAAATGCTGGTCATAAACCAGCTGAATTGCCACCAAATGAAAATGAAAGACTTGAAGATCTTGAAAGATTAAAACTAATTGAAAAAAATATTGAGAAGGATAAACGATTCTCAAGCTTTCCCAAACTAGCGGCAACACTAACTGGATGCTCACAATCATCAATACATATTATTGATAATGATACACAGCATTGCAAGGTCAGCTTTGGAAAAGATATTGCCTCAGAAATATTAACAAAAGAAGCACCTAGAAAACTTGCTATATGCTCTCATGTGCTAAACAATAATTCCAAACCATTAATGATCGAAGATGTTTCACTTGATGAAAGAACCAAGCATGCGTTTTCTCTTGCTCCATTTTTTCCAAAATTTTATGCAGGTAGTCCTATAATATCAAAAACAGGTTTCATTCTAGGAACATTTTGTGTCTTTGATGATAAGCCAAAGAAACTAGAACACTCTAAGTTAGATGGATTGAGAATGTTGGCAGACCAATTTATAAATGTATATGAATCCACAATTAATGATTTAGATAGTGATGAGGTAACCACAAATAAGGATGAAAAAATAGTAGGTGAATACTATTCATCTGCGACAATATTATTCTCTGATTTTGTTGGTTTTACAAAGAAAACGGAAGAACTACAACCTGGAGAATTGATTGAGATCTTAGATTCATTTTTCTCAGGATTCGATAAAATAATGGATCGATTTTCAATTCGTAAAGTAAAAACAATTGGAGATGCTTATATGGCCGTAGGTGGAATCCCCGATCTTAACTCCAATCATGCAGAGCGGACCGTTCTCGCTGCAAAAGAAATGATAAACTTTGTGAAAGGCCTCAATTATCAACAACAAGCATTAGGAAATGAACCATGGAAAATTAGAATTGGAATACACACCGGTCCAATTATAGCAGGGGAAACATCAAGTCAGTTTGATATATGGGGAGATTCAGTAAATATTGCAGCCAGACTAGAAAGCTCTGGTTCTGAAATGGAAGTCCATTGCTCCAAAGAAACAAAAGCTAACCTGCCAAAGGCATACACACTTACTGAAAGAAAGGATGTTGAGCTCAAAGGCAAGGGATCACAAAATACTTTTATTATTAAATAGTTGGAACTTTTTCTGTCCGTAATTGTATTTATACAAGGAGCAGGCATTAATTATAAGATAACCCTACTACTACCTCTTTGGTTTCGCCCTTGCCTGCTCCTTGTATAAAAAACAATATTTTATTTTTTTCTTAAAGATAATCTAATTGGGATACCCTGCAGATCAAAGCCTGCTCTAATTTGATTCATCAAAAACCTCTGGTATGGCACTTTAATTAGTTTAGGATAATTTGAGTATAAAGCAATCACAACAGGCTGCTTGTGAACTTGAACAGAGTAATTTACTTTGATAACTTTTCCTTTTTCGGCCGGAGGGGGGGTCTCTTTCATTGTTTTTTCAATTACGGTATTTAATTTATTTGTGGGGATGGTATTCTTTGTTCTCTCATAAACTGACCATGATGTTTCCAATACTTTATTAATTCGTTGTCTAGTGGTTGAAGATATAAATAAAACTGGATAGTGGTCTAGCTCTCTGAACTGATATCTTATTTCATCGGTAAAATCTTTCATTGTACTTGTTGATTTTTCAATCTTATCCCATTTATTAACAATGAAAATAAGAGCCTTACCCTTACTAATAACTAGATCAACGATTGATTTATCTTGTTTACCAAATCCTTTTTCCGCATCGATCAGGACGAGAGCAACGTTACACCCAAAAATAGCATTCTGGGTTCTTACTGTACTGTAGAACTCTATTTTGTCTTTGATCTTTGATAGTTTTCTTAATCCAGCAGTATCTACAAGTGTGATTTCATTTCCATGCCACTTGAGATAAGAATCAACGGAGTCTCTGGTTGTTCCTGCAATGGGCGTCACAATAGTCTGCTCTCGCTGAAGCAGGGCATTCGTGAGTGATGATTTTCCAACATTTGGCATACCAACAATAGCTAACCTCAGACTCTC
>CAJWMM010000107.1 GCA_913043035.1 uncultured Gammaproteobacteria bacterium
TGCACCTGAAGCACCAGCTGAAGAAGCTGCTGCACCTGAAGCACCAGCTGAAGAAAAAACAGAAAAATAATTTGAAATATGCTTAACAATAGTTTTATTGTAATAGGTAGAATTACATCTACTCATGGAATAAAAGGCTGGGTTTCTATAGAGTCATATTCATCAGATACAGAAGATATTTTTGATTATAAACTTTTTCTAAATACGAATGGTAATTTTAAAAGAATAGATATAAGTAATTATAGACTAATGCCTAAAAAAATAATTGTTAAAATCAAAAGTATTGATTCTATTGATCTAGCCGAAAAATTTATAAACTGCAAAATTTATATTAAAAGTAATCAGTTAAGCAATCTAGATAAAGACGAATATTATTGGAATGATTTAATAGGATGCTCAGTCTATTCTAATGAAAAATGTTTACTAGGAAATGTTACTAATATAATCAGAAATTCGTCGAGTGACATTCTAGTTATAAAGAATAACGCAAATCAAGAAGAGATACTAATCCCATTTATTAAAGATTTTTTACTAGAAGTAAATTTGAAAGAAAAAACTATTGGAGTAGATTGGAAGCATGATTATTAATTTCATTACAATCTTTCCTGAATTTGCAGAGTCTTTCACAACTTTTGGGCTGATTAAGAAAGCATTGAAAAAAAATCTTATAAAGTTCAATATCATACCACTTAGAGATTTTTCTAATGATAGTCATAATAGAGTAGATGATAAACCATATGGCGGAGGCCCAGGTATGTTATTGAGATATGAGCCCATCAAGAAAGCAATTGACTCTGTTGGAAATCATCCTTACAACATTTATTTATCCCCACAGGGCAAAAAAATTGATAAAGATATACTCCACAAGTTTTTAAATATACCCGAAATTACATTAATTTGCGGCAGATATGAGGGCATTGATCAAAGGATTATTGATAATCATATAGATGAAGAGATATCCATTGGAGATTACGTTATATCTGGAGGTGAATTGGCGGCAATGGTGATGATAGAGGCGTTAGTAAGAAGAATACCTGGAGTTCCTGAAGATATAGATTCAATTTTAAGCGAATCTTTTGAAGACGGCATCTTAGACTACCCTCAATTTTCAAGACCAGAGACCATAAATGGTATCTCAGTTCCAGAAGTCTTACTTAAGGGTAATCATGAAGATATTAGAAAATGGAGGAGAAAAATGTCCTTAGGTGCAACGTTCTCAAAAAGGCCAGATCTATTAAAAAACGTGAAACTTACAAAAGAAGATGATAAACTCCTCAAAGAATATGTTGATGAGCGAAAAAACAAATGAAATTTAATAAAATAATTACAAAAATTAATTCAAAGCAACTTAAGAATCGTCCTGAATTTTCACCTGGTGACACGGTTGTTGTAGCTGTTAAAGTTAAAGAGGGTAAGCGTGAGAGATTGCAGCAGTTCGAGGGTATCGTTATTGCAAAAAGTAATCGTGGTATCAACTCGTCATTTACTGTTCGTAAGATATCGTATGGAGAGGGAGTAGAGCGAGTTTTTCAGCTTCATAGTATGTCTATAGCAAGTGTTAAGGTTAAACGAAGAGGTGATGTGAGACGTGCTAAACTGTATTATCTCAGAGAAAGATCTGGAAAATCTGCAAGGATCAAAGAAAAGCTTAATTAATCACTGAATTAATGTGGAAACTGCATTTATAAGTTTAGGTAGTAATTTAGATCATCCAATTAAACATATCCTTGATGCTTTCAGTCAAATAGAGGAATCAGACAAGATAATTGTAAGCAAAATATCATCCCTATATAAAACAATACCCGTTGGACCACAAAATCAGAATGATTATATTAATGCAGTAGTTGTCATTCAAACAAGCCTTACACCTATTAATTTATTATCTACATTACAAGGAATTGAAAAAAAACATAAGCGTAAACGAAGCATAAAATGGGGACCTCGGTCACTTGACTTAGATATTCTTATGTTCGGAAGGTTAATTCTAAAAACAAGAAATTTGACAATACCACACCCTGAATTAGTTAATAGAGAATTTGTTTTAATTCCACTTTTAGAGGTTACAAATCAAGATTTTACTATTACTAAATATGGTAAAATAAGTAGATATATATGAGAAACACATCTGCAGGATTTATAGTAGTAGAAGGCCCTATAGGAGTGGGTAAAACCACACTAGCCAAAAAACTAGCAAATAGTCTTGGATATAATATTTATCTTGAAGAGTATAAACAAAATCCTTTTTTGGAGAATTTTTACAGTGACGTCGAAAAATATGCTTTAGGAACACAGTTGTCTTTCCTATTGCATAGAGCTAAAGACTTTAATGAAAATAAAATAAATATCTTCAAAAAAAAAATAGTCTCAGATTTTTTTATACAAAAAGATAAGATATTTGCTGAGACAATACTTAATGATAAGGAATTAAATTTATATCTGGATATTAGTAATCGTCTGGATATATTTTTACCTTGCCCAGATTTAGTAATCTATCTACAGGCAGATCAAGACTCTCTAGTTGAGAGAATTAAATCTAGAGCTAATTACTTCGAGAAACAAATAAGCTCTGATTACTTAAAGAAAATAAATGATGCATACACTTCTTTTTTTTACTCCTATAAAGAGTCGCCATTATTAATAATAAATACATCAAGGGTAAACATTCATACGGATCATGATTATTCGCTCCTACTGAAAGAGATAAAAAGAGATTTGAAAGGCAAAAACTTTTTCAATCCTATTAGCCCAGAAGAATAACAAGTGCAGAAAGTTTCACTTAAGAAAATTTATAATCTAAAAAAAAGAAGTGTTGGCATCACATCTATTACCGCATATGATGCTAGCTTTGCAAAATTTTTTGACAATTTGGGATTTGATATAATATTAATCGGAGATTCTCTAGGAGAGGTCATTAAAGGTGAAAAAGATACTCATTCTGTGAGCCTGGAAGAAATGATATACCATGCAAAGTCAGTGTCTAATGCTGTAAATAAATCATATGTTATTGCTGATTTACCAAAAGAATCATGTTCTTCTAATAAAAAAACTCTCAGTGACAGCATCAGATTATTTGAGAATACGAAAATTGATATGATAAAAATTGAATTTAATGAAAAAAATTTAGATATTATTCAAAAACTAAATGATAAAAAAATACCAGTATGTTGTCATTTAGGGCTAAGACCTCAACTCGTCAATCGAAAATCTGATTTTAGAATTTATGGTAAAACAGAAAAAGAAAAAGTAAAAATTATTTATAATGCAGTACTTGCAGAAAAACTTGGTGCAAAAATTATTTTACTTGAGTGTGTGAGTGCTACTGTTGTAAAAGAACTAAGGGATTTGTTAAAAATACCGATTATAGGTATAGGATCTGGAGAGAGCTGTGATGGTCAGATTGTCGTTTCATATGATTTACTTGGAATTAGTATTA
>CAJWMM010000108.1 GCA_913043035.1 uncultured Gammaproteobacteria bacterium
TTAATACTATATCAAAAATATCTGTAATAGGGATTATATTAGGTCTTACTGTTCTAATTACAGTTATATCTGTAATGAATGGGTTTGAACAACAGCTTAAAAATAAGGTTCTTGGGTTTACCTCCCACGTTACTGTATATGGAACAGATTTAAACACAAACGAGAATATAAGTTACTTAAATCAATTAGTTATGAATGAAGACATTGATTCATACTCAGTTTATTTTGAAGATCAGGCATTAATAATCTCCGAGTCAGGTACGTCAAGCGCTATGATTCGTGCTGTCGATCCGCAACTAGAGTCTAATGTAAATATAATTGACGATAACATAATATCTGGATTATATAGCGACTTGTCCGTCGGAAAATCCATTATTCTTGGTAATGGGATTGCAAGGGGTCTTAATGTAAGAGTTGGCGATATAATCAATGTGGTTATGAAATCTAATCTTAGTAAAGAGCAGTTAAAAAGAACTGATGACAATTATACAGTTTCAGCAATTTATGATGTCGGTCTGTACGAATATAATAATGCATATGCGTTTATAAATTTGAAAAATGTTTTTATAAACGAGAATAGGCCGATAAATAAAGTTCGATTGAAATTATCTAATCCTCTTGACGCAAGAGAATTCACATTAGATTTCAACAAGAGTAACAGTAATATGTATGCTCAAGATTGGATAGAATCACATTCATCACTATTCACTGCAATCAGTAATGAAAAACGAGTAATGTTTTTAATATTAATTTTGATAGTAGCTATAGCATCATTCAATATCATATCTTCGTTGTTGATGTTAGTCAAAAATAAAGAGAAGGAAATAGCTATCTTAAAAATACTTGGTGCTTCTGACTTTTATATTACGTCTATATTTATGTTACAAGGAATATTTCTTGGTTTGTTAGGCATTACACTAGGACTATTTTTTGGAGTATTGTTGGCAAATAATGTCAATTTTGTAATCGATTTTATTGAACATCTCTTTAGCATAAGTTTATTACCACCAGAGATTTATCACTTATCAGAGATTCCTGCAGTAGTTAAATTATCGGATATTAGGTTCGTAACTTTATTTTCTGTGCTGATAATTCTCGTTTCATCTTTATACCCGGCTAGAAAAGCAGCATCTATAAAACCGGCGGAATCTTTACGTGGTGTTAGCTAATGTTAAAAATTTCGAATTTATCTAAAAGCTTTTTTGTCTCTAAACAAGAGGTTAATGTACTTTCTAATATTAATCTTATGATTAAAAATAATGAGACAGTGGCCTTAAAAGGTCCCTCGGGTAGTGGAAAAACAACTTTATTGAATTTGATCTCAGGTATCGATAGTGTTTCAAGTGGAAAAATCACTTTTGAAAATTATGATATAACTTCTATGAATGAATCGAGTTTATCTAAATTTAGGAGAGATCATCTAGGTATTATTTTTCAATTCTTTAATCTTATTGACGATCTATCCGTTATGGAGAATGTAATGTTACCACTTAGTTTAACAGAACTTGAATTGGACAAAAAAGTTTATCTTGCAGAAAAAGTTTTGAAATCACTTGAACTTCATCATAAAGCTGATATCAGGACAAATCTTTTATCAGGCGGTGAATCCCAACGAGTAGCTATAGCTAGAGCACTAGTAACAAGACCTAGGCTTATTATAGCTGATGAGCCAACTGGAAATTTGGATAAAAATAATACTGATACAACGATTCATTTGCTTCTTCAGTCATGTAAAGAGAACCAGACTTCTCTCGTCATGGTCTCTCATGACGAGACACTTATGAAGAGGTTTGATAATGTTTACGAGCTAAATTCCGGTAGAATTATTTAATAATCTGCTCGTCTTTGTCTGAGTTTTGCATATGCATATATTCTCCATGTAATATGCATTAAAAAGTAACCTATGATACTTGATGCAACCCCAATTATAAGCGTTCCAACTAACAGTGGCTCCCAAATATTTGCAAGAGCAGATACAACCCATTCCGTATTTAATTTAAATTCATCATAGACTGGATTAAGGCCTAACACTTTATTACCGAATAAATAGCCAAAGTACATCATTGGTGGCATGGTAATTGGATTACTTATCCATACTCCAGCTACTGATAGAGGAAGGTTAGCCCTGAAGACAACTGCGCAGTACGCCGCAGGTATCATTTGAAACATCATAGGCATCCAAGCCCAAAATACACCTATCACTGTTGCTCTACAGAATGAAACTCTATTGAATCTCCATAGATCAGGATGAAATAGTGATGAGCCCAAAAAACTGATAATTTTATATTTTTTTACAGTTTCTCTATCCGGAGTATATTTTTTAAAGAATTTCCTCATAATTAGTACTGGCGATATTATATAGATACTTTTATATGTAAATGTATTAATATCATACATATATTACAATAATATGCATATCATTAAATTTAAGTATGTCACAGAATAGCAATCCATTAAAAGGACAAGATTTATACCGTAGATTACTATCCTATACTTTTGAACATAAAATAGTTTTCTTTTTTTCAATTTTTGCGATGGCTGCTTTTGCTGTAACAGATACTGCATTCGCCGCATTAATGAAGCCCTTGTTAGACGGTAGCTTTGTCGAGAAAGATCCTGATACAATTAAGTATTTCCCGATTGTATTAGTAGGCTTGTTCTTACTTAGAAGTGCAGCTGGTTTTATTTCAACATATGGCATTGCTTGGGTTGGTAGGAATGTTGTCAAAAAGATAAGGAAAGAGATGTTTGATAAATTAGTACATACTCCAACAAGAACCTATGATTTTGCATCATCAGGAGAGCTGTTATCTAAAGTGACATATGATACTGAACAAGTTGCAGAAGCCGCTACTAAAGCATTAACAGTTCTAGTTCGTGACGGTCTTACAGTAATTGGACTTGTGGGTCTTATGTTTTATCAAAGTTT
The DNA here is from genome assembly GCA_913043035.1 of uncultured Gammaproteobacteria bacterium. Lineage (GTDB taxonomy): Bacteria > Pseudomonadota > Gammaproteobacteria. Next base: position 2,930 of record CAJWMM010000108.1, read on the forward strand.
CATCTTGTCTATTGGCTTGCTCGTTATAGGTCCAGTGATTGCCATATTCATTAAGCTAATGAGTGTAAGGTTTAGAGATACAAGTAAACATATCCAAGAATCAATGGGTTATATTACAAATGTTGTCGAAGAACTCATAGCTGGTCACCGCGTCGTTAAGATATTTGGGGGAGAAAATAGCGAGAGAGATTCTTTTGAAATAGTAAATGAAAACAATAAAAATAGACATCTAAAGCTTGCTTTTATACAAGGCGTTAGTATTCCTATGGTACAGTTTGTTGTAGCAGTATTCCTTGCTGGCGTAATTTATTATGTCACATCTCAGGCTTATAGCTCTCAAATCTCTGTGGGCACATTCATGTCTTTCATTACGGCAATGATACTTGTTTTTGCTCCTATAAAAAGACTAGCAGAAATAAACGTTGTGCTTCAGAGA
>CAJWMM010000109.1 GCA_913043035.1 uncultured Gammaproteobacteria bacterium
AGTTTATAATTACTTTATGAATATTGCACAGCAGGAAGTCAAATCCGAGACGCTTCTACCTTTATCTTATGATACAAGCGAGTATATTGTTTCTGATCGTCTATATGAGCCTTCAAAAGATGAATTGGTTGAGGCTCTGATTCCAAGACACCTTAATGTTCAGATGTGGAAATATTTACTAGAATCATATGCAAGTGAGCAAGCTGCACGCATGCTTTCTATGGAGAATGCTACTTCAAATGCTCAGGATATGATCAAAGATTTAACGTTACAATTCAATAAGGCAAGGCAGGCTGCGATAACAACAGAAATGTTAGAAATCGTTGGTGGAGCTGAGGCCTTAGGATAACAAAAAAGGATATCAATATTATGCCAAAAAATGGAAAAATTTCACAGGTAATGGGCGCAGTTGTTGATGTTGTCTTTGAAGACGGTCATTTACCAGATATCTATAATGCTTTAAAAGTTGATAGAGGAGAAGAGGGAACTCTTGTTTTAGAGGTAGCACAGCATCTTGGTGATTCGGTTGTTCGAACGGTTGCAATGGATACTACGGATGGATTAGTTCGTGGGCATGTTGTAGAAGATTCTGGCGAACCCATTTCTGTTCCTGTAGGAGAAAAAACCCTAGGACGTTTGTTTGATGTTTTAGGAAATACGATTGATCAAAAAGGCGACTGCGAAACTGAAAAAAGAAACCCTATTCACCGTCCTGCACCAAAGCATGAAGATTTAGCTACCTCAACTGAAGCCCTAGTGACTGGTATTAAGGTCGTTGACCTTATGGAGCCGTACACCAGAGGTGGGAAGACTGGTTTGTTCGGTGGTGCTGGTGTGGGGAAAACAGTTTTGATTCAAGAGTTAATCAGAAATATTGCCACGGAGCATGGTGGATATTCAGTATTTGCAGGAGTTGGAGAAAGAACTCGTGAGGGGAATGATCTCTATGCTGAGATGACTGAATCAGGAGTTATTGATAAAACTACCATGGTCTTTGGCCAAATGAATGAACCACCAGGAGCGCGTTTAAGAGTTGCTCTTAGTGGTTTAGCAATGGCAGAATTTTTCAGAGACGATGAAGGTAGGGACGTTTTACTTTTTATTGATAATATATTCCGTTTTACTCAAGCAGGTTCAGAGGTATCAGCTCTTCTAGGAAGAATGCCATCGGCAGTGGGGTACCAACCAACGCTTTCAACTGAGATGGGGGATCTGCAAGAGCGAATTACTTCTACTAAGAAAGGTTCAATTACTTCTGTACAAGCAGTTTATGTCCCAGCTGATGATTTAACAGATCCTGCACCTGCTACTGCGTTTGCGCACTTGGATGCAACAAGTGTATTAGAGAGGAAAATCGCTGAGCTAGGAATATATCCTGCCGTTGATCCACTGGCATCAACATCTAGAATCTTAGATCCAAGGATTATCGGAGAAAAACATTATAATGTTGCAAGAGAAGTTCAATCTGTTCTTCAGCAATATAAAGACCTCCAAGACATTATAGCGATTCTTGGGATGGATGAGTTATCTGATACTGATAAGCTTACCGTTGCAAGAGCTAGGAAGATCCAAAAGTTCATGTCTCAACCGTTTTTCGTTGCTGAACAATTTACTGGTACACCAGGAAGATATGTAAGCTTAGAAGATACAGTTTCTGGGTTCGATGCCATCCTCAAAGGTGAGGTCGATGAATTACCAGAAAATGCATTTGCTTATGTAGGCACAATAGATGAAGCAATTGAAAAGCACAAAAAGTCAGCCGCCTAATGATTGCATATAATGTAGAGATAGTAACCCCAATCCGTAAGTTAAAACTTGAAAGTGTTAGTTACTTACGGTGTCCAGGGCTGGATGGCTCATTTGGCGTTATGAATAACCATCGAGAGGGCATTTTTGCATTATCAGTAGGTGAAATTAAGGTTTCCCAAAATGGGAAAAATGAATACTACGCAACTGGAGGAGGATTTGCTGAAATTTTCAATGATTCTGTAAAACTTCTTGTAGAATCTTTAGAAAAATCAAATGAGATTGACTCCGATCGTGCTAATGACTCTCTTAAAAGAGCACAGCAAAGGAAAACTGAACAAAATTCTGAAATTAATGATGCCAGAGTTGAAGCATCTTTAGTTCGTGCCTTGAACCGTTTGAGGGTATCAAAAAGATAATCATTAATTCAATTACAATCATTAAAACCGCTTGTAATTTAAGAGCGGTTTTTTTATAAAAAATTTTAATTAAATATGTTTAAACGCACACATAATTGCGGGGATCTACGGTCTTCAGAAATTGATAAAAAAGTAATATTGAATGGATGGGTCAATAAGGTACGTTTACATGGACAAGTTGTTTTTATTGATTTACGTGATAGATATGGTAAAACTCAGATTGTTTTTGATGCTGATGATTACGATGGTGAGTTTGAAGATATAAAGAAAATATCGATGGAAGATGTTTTATCGGTAAAAGGCTTAGTAAGACCAAGAATGGAGTCGGCAATAAATCCGAATCTATCAACAGGTGAAATTGAAGTTTTTGTTTCTGAATTTATTATGCTTAATGAATCAGCTCCTTTGCCATTCATGCTGGATAACCGAAATAATGCTGAAGAGGATTTAAGATTAAAATACCGTTATCTCGAACTAAGAATGGAAGAGCTTCAAAAAAATCTACTGATACGACATGAGGCATACCAAGCAACAAGAAATTATTTATCAGAAAATCAATTTGTAGAAGTTGAGACTCCTATCTTAATGAAATCAACTCCAGAAGGTGCTCGAGACTATTTAGTGCCAAGCAGGGTGCATAGAGGTAAATTTTATGCGTTGCCGCAATCCCCACAGATTTATAAACAGATTCTAATGATTTCTGGATACGATCGATATTTTCAGATTGTCAAATGTTTTCGAGATGAAGACCTAAGAGCTGATAGACAACCAGAATTCACCCAAATAGATATAGAGATGTCATTTGTAGATGAGGAAGATGTTTTCAGGTATATGGAAGGATTAACCAGACATATATTTGAAACTGTCTCAAAGATAAATCTTCCTGATTCTTTTCCAAGAATAACTTATCAAGAAGCAATGGAAACATATGGTTCTGACAAACCCGATTTAAGGTATGGCCTTAAACTAATTGAATTAAAATCTTATACAGATGTTTCAGATTTTAAAGCATTTAGCTCTGTAGAAAGGGTCAAAGGAATTATTGTAAATGGTGGTGAAAAATATTCAAGGAAGATGATTGATGAGTTAACTGACTTCATCAAAAAATTTAAGGCTAAGGGGTTGGCGTGGATGAAATTGAAAGATAATTCATTTGATGGTGGTATATCAAAATTC
>CAJWMM010000110.1 GCA_913043035.1 uncultured Gammaproteobacteria bacterium
TTAAATTTATAATTTAATGGGAAGTATTCCCGACAAACCTCAACTACCTCTCGATCTAATTCTACAATGGTTAAATTTCCAATTATTTTATTTTGCATTAGCTGTTTTGTTATTTCAAAATCACCTCCGCCTATTATTAAAATATTATCTAATTTTTTTTTACCGATAATATTAACGCATGTATCTTTATATTGATTCGAATTTTTTTCAGTGAGCATAAAACAGTTATCTAAAAGAAGAATATTTCCATAGTATTTTGACTTATAAATCTCTATTTTTTGATGTTTTGATTTTTTCTTAAATAATCGTCTCTGACATTCAATAGCGAAGTATGTTTTTGTGTCTTTATTGAACTCTTTTACTAACATTTAATACCAATCATTGTTATAGTTATTATAATTCTACTACATTTATGTTTACTCATCTTTATAAATATTGAATATGGAATTGGATCACAAACATCTATTACTAAGAGCTGAAGTAAATAATTGTCCTTCTGAGAAGGACCTTTCTGTTGTTCTTTCTTGGATGAAGAAGTTAATACGTTCTATTGATATGAAACTTCTGCAAGGTCCAAATATTTCATATGTTGATCAACCTGGGAATAGGGGTATTACATGTATGGCTCTCATTGAGACAAGTCATATTGTATTACATATATGGGATGAGAGTGACCCAGGAATTTTTCAACTTGATGTATATAGCTGTAAATCATTCGATATCAACTCAGTAATAAAATGTTTATCACAAGGCTTTGAGGTCATAAAGATTGAGCATAAGTTCCTAGATCGGAATACAGGCCTCAAATTAATCACATGAGTAACTTAAGATTGTAATTTTAAACGATACTTAATTTTTGCTATTACATAGTCAAGCAAGTATTGCATATTTTCATAAAGCTTAGATTTCTCACTGAAATTAGCAGGTGCTATAAAGTCTACTCTATTTGCTTTTAATAAATTTTCGCTAATTTTTATCTGGGCTTTGTTATTTTGGTAGACCGCAATAGAGTGACCACCCTCTTTTTTAATTAAAGCCATACTTGGCACATCTGTTAATCCATCTCCGATGTATATCATATTATCAAATGGAATAGGTCTCTTATGTTCTTCCATATGTTCGTTGATAGAATCAGCTAAATTTTCTTTACCCTTGTTTATACGAAATAAATATTGCGTTTTTGTAGTATCAGTCACAACAATTTTAGGAAACACAGCTATGTCTTTTTTGTTGTAATAATATTCTGAAGCAAAAATCTTTTTTATATGTCTCTTTATTGAAATACCCTCTAAGATTTCTAAATGACCGGCTGAGATGATATAGTGGCTTATCTTAATCTTAGAGTTTGATTTTTTATCAACATATTTATTTATTTTATTAAACCATGTAGTGACCCCATCATAGTATTCTATATCTTTTGACATTTTCAAGAATTCACTCTTTGAAATAGAAAGTTTTTTTTCAGTTGCACAGTCAAGAAGATGTCGCATATAAACCATCATTGTCTCAGCTCCAGTTTTCTCGGTCTCCCGTACAATATCCGCCCAAAAATTTTTTGACTTTATACCTAGTCTCGGAAGAAGTGTATATTCTTGCATGGTTTTAGGAGTAAGAGTTCCATCAAAATCGTAAATAATTGCTATGTTATCTTGTTTCATCACATTTCTTTTGGAGCCTGTATATTTATGGTTTCTAAACCACATTTAACCACCTTCTGTATGGCAGCTAATAAATAAACCTGACTATAATTTATCTCGTCCTTAATAATTCTTTCGCTTGCATAATACCCATGAAATAGTTGAGATAAGTCATAGAGGTAATTTGTCATAATTTGTGGCTTAAGATTAATAATTGATTTTTTGCATATATCAGAAAAATTAGCTAATTGATCAACAAGATCTCCTTCCTGTTTGTTTTTGAGGTTTTTGTGATCAAACTCGAATTCTTCATAATTAGGCACCTGTGAAAGAATTTTTTCTATTCTAGCATGAGCATATTGAATGTAATAAACAGGATTGTTTTTATTTGAAGATACTGCTACTTCTAAATCAAAATCTAAATGTTGATCTTTACTTCTCATCAAGTAAAAATAATTAATTGCATCTATCCCTATTTCTTGAAGTAATGTATCAAGCTTTACGAACTCACCCTTCCTTGTAGACATTGATACTTTCTCCTTACCTCTATAAAGATTGGCAAATTGGATTAGGTGTATATCGAGTTTATCAATGTCATGCCCTAGTGATTCTAGCCCTTTACAAACCCTGTTCACATATCCGTGATGATCTGCGCCCCATATGTTTATAACTCTGTCAAACTCTCTCATTTTTTTGTCATGATAGGCAAGGTCTGATGCAAAATAGGTATACTCTCCGTTTGACTTTATTAATACTCGCGGCTCATCATCATTAAACATAAGTGCACCGTCCTTTTTTATAGTCTTTCCCGTTTCTTTAAGCCTTGCAATTGTTTTATCTACTAAATTTCCCTCAAATAACATCGACTCTGAGAACCAATCATCAAATACAATACCTAACTTGCCTAGGGAATCTCTAATATTTTCTAAAATTGAGTTAACAATAATTTTCCTACAAGCTTCAAGTTTTTTTGAGTGCTCATTATTTTCTAATATACTTTTTATGGTTATGCTCCAACCTTTATTTTTTATAAATTCTTGAATTTTATCTGAAATATCATTTATATAATTACCTTCATATAGTTCGCTGTAACCTTGAGCTATTGATTTATCAATTTTAGAGAAAACGCTAATTACTAGCTTATTAATCTGATTACCAAAGTCGTTAACGTAATATTCTTTATGAACTTTGTGTCCTTGAATTTCTAAATACTTAGATATGATATTTCCGTAAATTGCGCCTCTACCGTGTCCAACATGCAAAGGACCTGTAGGATTAGCAGACACGAATTCAACAATAATATTCTTTACATTTTTTGTTTCTACACTTGTAAGTAAATTCGTAGATTTGAGTATTTCTGGAACTATATTATTCTTCACAGATTGATTTAATGTAAAGTTAATATATCCTGGTTTTGCTACCCAGACTTTATAATTTTTATCACTATCTATAGAGGCCACAATCGTTTCAGCAATCTGATTAGGTTTTTCACCTAGTGTTTTTGCTAATTTCATTGAAATATTAGTGAAGTAGTCGGATGATACATGCTTATTAGATGTCTTTTGTATCTCTACTATATCTTCTGCATCGCTCAGATTATATATCTCTTTAAGTACTTTAATAATTTCTTTCTTAATATGATCTTTCATTTTTTTAGTATAAATCAAT
>CAJWMM010000111.1 GCA_913043035.1 uncultured Gammaproteobacteria bacterium
CAGATTCAACTTTGAGTTGTTCAACAATTTTCTTTGTTTGCTTTATTGAAGAGTGAGACATGTTAATTCTAAAAACATCAACTCCCTCTAATATCATTTCGTTTAACTTTGAGGAACTAGATGATGATGGACCAATAGTTGCTATAATTTTTGTTCTTTTTCTCATTTATAATCCTAGTTTTTTAATAATGGACATATCTTTACCCTCGATATACTTCAATAATGCTCCTCCCCCAGTAGAAATATACGAGATTTTATTTTCAACTCCCATACTCTCAATAACAGATACTGTATCGCCTCCACCAATCACCGAGAAACAATTCGAATCTGCTAGAACATTGATTATTGATTCTGTCCCTTTACCGTAAGGTTTTTTCTCAACATAACCCAAAGGTCCGTTCCAGAAAACTGTAGAAGATTTTTTTATAATTTCTGCGTATCTTTTAATAGATTTTGTTCCTATATCTAGAACTTTATCTTTAGATTGTACCATAGAAATACTTTTTGTTTTAGGGTTATCAAGCGACACATCTGAGGAACATACAAAATCTATTGGCATAATGATTTTCTTCGCATTTTCGCTCTCGAAGAAGTTCAGGATATCTTGTTGTAAATCTCTCTCTATTAGAGAATCTCCTAATTCAAACCCTTTACAATATAGATAAGTGTTTAACAAACCTCCCCCCAATATTAAGTAATCAGCTTTATCAGAGAAAGTTTCTATAAGTGTAATTTTCGTGGAAATCTTAGCTCCTGATATTATTGTACATAAGGGTTTATCAGGATCTTCAAGAATACTCTTAGCAGCATTAACCTCCGATTCAACAAGAGGTCCTGCGGCATAATCTAAAAAATTCATCAAACCAATAGTACTTGACTCTCGTCGATGAGATACACCAAAAGCATCAAAGACAAAAACATCACCATGAGTTGATATTATTCTCGCTAACTCAGGATCATTCTCAACTTCACCTTTATAAAATCTCATATTCTCCAACATAATGATTTTGTAGTCATCAAATGCCATGTTGTCCGTAACTAGGTTAATAAATTTGATGCGTTCATCAAGCATACTTGATAGGTGCTCGCAGACTATGCGTAAACTCAATGACGCTTCTCTCTTTTCTACAGAAGGTCTTCCCAGGTGTGAGAGAATTATTAACTGGTTATTTCTTTTTAGTAGCTCTTTAATGACAGGTAATGATTTTGAAATCCTAAAATCACTTTCTATAGCATTGTCTTTAATTGGTACATTTAAGTCTAAACGTAAAATTACTCTAGAGTTTTTTATTTCTTGCCATTGAATAAGTTTTGTCATTATTTCAATAAAGTACTCGTAACATCCAACATTCTGTTAGAAAACCCCCATTCATTATCATACCAAGAGCAAATCTTGAAAAATTTGTCATTCATCATCCTAGTTAAACTCTCATCATATACAGATGAATAGGATGAATGATTAAAATCGATCGACACTAGTGGTTTGGAGTTGTATCCAAGAATATTTTTTAGATTAGACTCTGATGCTTTTTTAATAATGCTATTTATTTCATCAATAGTTGATTTTTTTTCTGTATTAAAACATAGATCTACAATTGAGACATTTATTGTTGGCACCCTTATTGCAAAGCCATCAAGCTTTCCATTTAAATCAGGCAAGACAAGACCAACGGCAGACGCAGCTCCAGTTTTAGTAGGAATCATTGATTGTGTTGCAGATCTAGCTCTCCTCAAGTCTGTGTGATAAACATCTGTTAGAACTTGATCGTTTGTATATGCGTGAATAGTTGTCATTAGTCCATTAGTAATTGTAAGTTCATCATGCACATTCTTAATAAGTGTTGCTAGACAATTCGTTGTACAAGAAGCATTAGATATAACTATATGATCGTCGTTCAGAATATGATGATTCACGCCATATACTATAGTCGCATCGACATTTTTTGCAGGTGCGGAAATTATCACTCGTTTCGCTCCAGATTTGATGTGTGCTAACGAAGCCTCCTTTGAAGCAAAAAATCCAGTGCATTCATGTACCACATCAACGTCCAAGTCACCCCAAGGGAGATTTTCAGGATTTCTCTCGCTAAAAACTTTTATCTTATCTACTTGATTGATAACAATCTCATTTTCATAGGTGTTTATATCCATTTTAAATTTTCCATGTGCTGTGTCATATTCAAGCAGATGAGCATTGATGCTACAGTCACCTAAATCATTTATAGCAACAATTTCAATATCGTCGTATTTAGATGACTCATATTTAGCTCTAAGAATATTTCTACCAATTCTACCAAACCCATTAATCGCGACTTTTATACTCATTTCTTCTTCCTATTTTTTTTGATTAAATTCTTCAGTTGTTTGATGATATTCTTTTCAGAAAATCCAAAATGTTGTAAAACTTGATTGCCAGGTGCAGAAAGGCCAAATGAATTCATCACGACTTTTGCGCCATGTTTACCAACAAATTTATCCCAACAATCACCAACACCAGCCTCAACAGCCATTATGTTAACTATGTCAGGTAATACACTTTGTCGGTATGTCTTTGATTGTGATTGGAATAATTCTATGCATGGCATAGATACAACTCTTACATGTATGTTTTCATCTTTAAGTTTTTTAGCTGCGTTTATGCAAATATTTAATTCAGAGCCACTGGAAATTATTATTGCTTGAGCCTTATTTTTTGAATCATGGACTACATAACCTCCTTTCTGAGCAAGTAATTTTTGGTTGGTCGACCTTTCAATTTGTGGAAGTCCTTGTCTAGATAGAACTATTGATGTTGGTAAGCTATCTTGATCTAAGGCAGATTTCCAAGCTATTGCAGTTTCATGAAGATCCGCTGGTCTCCAAACATTCATTTTAGGGATTAAGCGTAAAGAACTCAACTGCTCAACAGATTGGTGAGTTGGTCCATCCTCTCCTAGACCCACAGAATCGTGTGTAAAGATATAAATAACTGGTAAGTGCATCAAAGACGACATCCTAATAGCATTCTTCGCATATTCTGAAAAAATAAGAAATGTACTAGCATAAACTTTAAAGCAACCATGTAATGAAATTCCGTTATTAATTGCAGACATTGCAAATTCACGAACACCGTAGTGAATATATTTACCTGAGAAATCATTTTTGTTTATTGCCTTAGACCCTGACCAGAATGTTAAATTAGATTCTTTAAGGTCGGCAGAACCACCTATTAATTCTGGTAAATATTTCCCTATTGACTCCAAAGCTATTTGGGAGCATTTTCTTGTGGCTAAAGGTTTTGTATACTTCG
>CAJWMM010000112.1 GCA_913043035.1 uncultured Gammaproteobacteria bacterium
GCGCTTAAACCAACGTCTAGCATCCTTGTACCTGGAAAAACGGTAGATAAAAAAAATAAAGCGACTACAATACGTACCAAGGGCAGACACGATCCTTGCGTAGGAATTAGAGCGGTTCCTATTGCAGAGGCAATGTTAGCAAATGTTTTAATGGATCTTCATTTGCGAAATAAAGCTCAAAATAATTAGGCATAGTTATGGGCAAAACACTTTATGATAAAATCTGGGATGAACATCAGATAGCAGTAAATTCTGATGACTCATCTTTATTGTATATTGACCGTCATTTGGTTCATGAAGTTACTTCTCCACAAGCATTTGAGGGTCTAAAAATAGACCAAAGAAATATTTGGAATAAGAATTCTATTTATGCAGTATCAGATCATAATGTACCTACTAGTGCTAGAGATCAAGGCATTGAGGATAAGATCTCAAAACTACAAGTAGACACACTTGTAAAAAATTGCAAAGAAAATAATATCACTTATTTTGATTTAAATGATGTCAATCAAGGCATCGTTCATGTAATTGGTCCTGAGTTAGGAATTACTCAACCAGGTATGACTCTTGTATGTGGAGATTCTCATACTTCAACTCATGGCGCATTAGCAGCATTAGCTTTTGGAATAGGTACAAGTGATGTAGAACATGTTTTAGCTACTCAATGTATTAACGTAAAAAAAGCTAAAAATATGAAAATAAACATAAAGAATAATCTTCGAGCATTTGTTACACCCAAAGATGTAATATTATATGTAATAAAAAAAATAGGAACATCTGGTGGAACAGCTCATACTATCGAATTCGCAGGTAAATGCATCAGTGATATGAGCATAGAAGGTCGTATGACAATTTGTAATATGAGTATCGAAGCCGGAGCTAAATCTGGTTTAGTTGCATTCGATGATAAAACATTTAATTATGTCATTGACAGAGAACATACACCTGAAACAAAACATATTGACGTCGCAACAAAATATTGGGAAACACTTAGGAGTGATGCTAATGCTACTTTCGATTCTACTTATGAATTTGATGCTGATTTGATAGTTCCACAAGTAAGTTGGGGGACATCTCCAGAGATGACGGTAGATGTTACCGGAAATATTCCAGATCCCTCAGAAATAGAAGATCCAAAAAAGAGAGACGCTATAGCAAGAGCACTAAACTATATGGGACTTAAACCTAATCAATCTATAGATTCGATAACCTTAGATAAAGTTTTTATAGGATCTTGCACAAATTCCAGAATTGAGGATCTTAGAGACGCTGCATCTATATTAGAAGGTAAGAAAGTTGCAAATACTATTAAACAAGCAATGGTAGTTCCAGGCTCTGGTCTTGTAAAAATACAAGCAGAAAAAGAGGGATTAGATAAAATTTTTATAGATTCAGGATTTGAATGGAGAGAGCCCGGTTGTTCAATGTGTTTAGGAATGAACGATGATAGTTTATCTCCTTACGAGAGATGCGCATCAACTTCAAATAGAAATTTCGAAGGGAGACAAGGAGATAAAGGAAGAACACATTTAGTAAGCCCTGCAATGGCTGCGATGGCAGCAGTTAAAGGACATTTTTGTAACATTACTGATCTATAATGAAAAATAAAATTATATCGGGTCAGGTAATACCAATTAACCAAGCTAATATTGATACAGATGCCATAATACCAAAGCAGTATCTCAAATCTATAAATAAATCAGGCTTTGGTAAGTTTCTCTTTGATTCACTTCGTTATTCTAGGCCGGGAACATTAGATGATTATGAAGATAGAGAGCCTAATATGGACTTCATCCTTAACAAAGAACCTTTTAGTAAAGGCAAAATCTTGATTGCGAATGATAATTTTGGTTGTGGATCATCAAGAGAACATGCTGTTTGGGCAATAAAAGATTTTGGGATTGAGGCAATAATCTCTACTTCCTTCGCAGATATATTCAGTAGGAACAGCTTCAAGAATGGAATTTTATTGATCTCTGTTAATAAAGATGTATTAAAAAAATTATTTAAAGAAATTGAAAGCAACAAAGAGTACATTTTATCTATAAATGTTTTAGATCAATCAATAACTGGCCCAAAGAATCTAACGGTGAGGTTTGAAATTAATAAATCAGATAAAGAGCGTATAATACATGGTTATGATGATATTGCGATAACATTAAAACGGAAAAATCAAATAATTGAATACGAGCAAAAAATGAAGAAAAATAAACCTTGGTTATTTAATGATGAATAATAAAATACTTTTACTCCCAGGTGATGGTGTAGGACCAGAAATTATGTCTGAAGCAGTCAAACTTCTTGATTATCTAATCGATAATGAAGTTGTTGATATTGCTTATGAATTTGCAGATATTGGTGGCATAGCAATAGATAATCATGGAGATCCTTTCCCTGAACATACATTCGAGAAAGCAAAAGCATCTAGGGCAATACTTCTTGGCGCCGTAGGAACCAAAAAACATGAAAAAAATGAAAATAAAATGAAACCAGAATCAGGTTTACTTGCGTTAAGGAAGAAACTCGATCTCTATATTAATTTAAGACCAATTTTTATTTTTGAAAATTTAATTGATAAGTCTTCTTTAAAGGCAGATATTATAAAAGACATTGATCTTGTAATTGTCAGAGAACTAGTCAGTGACATTTATTTCGGGGAGCCAAGAGGGTTTGATGAGGTTAATAAATCAGCCTTCAATACTATGAGATATTCAGAGACTGAAGTTAGGAGAATTACCGAATATGCAATTAAATTAAGTAAGAAGCGAAATGGAAGGATAACTTCTGTAGATAAAGCAAATGTTCTTGAAACATCTCAATTGTGGAGAAGATGTGTTGACGAAATTGTCGACAAGCATTCTGAGGTCACTGTCAATCATATGTATATAGATAATGCTGCTATGCAATTAGTACATTCGCCAAATCAGTTCGATATTATCTTAACCGGCAATCTCTTTGGTGACATTTTATCTGATGAAGCATCCATGTTAACAGGATCCATAGGCATGCTACCGTCTGCATCTTTATCTGATAACTATGCTGTTTATGAACCTATTCACGGCTCTGCTCCTGATATTGCTGGAAAAAATTTAGTTAATCCAATCGCTATGATATTATCCATGGGAATGATGTTTGAATATAGTTTTGACCGGAAGGATTTATCGGATATGCTTAAATCTATAGTTAATAAAGTTCTTAATTCAGATAAGTTTACTAAAGATTTATCCCATACCAAAGACTATATTTCAACTTCAGAGATGGGTGATTTGTTACTT
>CAJWMM010000113.1 GCA_913043035.1 uncultured Gammaproteobacteria bacterium
TTTTGCAAGTGCTCTAGCACGAACAACTCCACCAATATCTGGTGATACAATGACCGGGTTCTTGAATTTCCTCTTATATATATCAGCTACAAAAAGAGGCGTAGCATAAATATTATCTACCGGTATATCAAAAAAACCTTGGATTTGGTCTGAATGAAGGTCAACTGTAAGTAAACGATCTATATCCATACTTGCTATCATATTTGCGACAACCTTAGCCGATATTGGTACGCGTGCTGATCTGACTCTTCTATCTTGCCTGGAGTATCCGAAATAAGGTATAACAGCAGTTATTCTATCCACTGACGACCTTCGGAGTGCATCTGACATGATCATAAGCTCCATTAGATTATCATTTGTGGGCTTACAAGTTGGCTGAACTATGAAAATATCCTGTCCTCTTACATTCTCCTGAATTTCTACGGATATCTCTCCATCACTAAATGTTGTAACACTTGCTTTCCCTACAGTAATGTTCAGATTGTTAGCAACATCGTCGGCAAGTTTTTGATTCGAGTTGCCGGCAAATATCATTAATGGCTGTTCATTTTTCACAATAATCACCTTTTCTGGGGTGGAAGGATTCGAACCTCCGAATGACGGGATCAAAACCCGCTGCCTTACCGCTTGGCGACACCCCAAGATAAATTTGAATATAATATATCAAGAGTATCTCAGATTTTCTAGGTCCTTCACAACTATATTGCTAGGATAACATAGTTTTCATTACCATAATAATAGTGTGTTGTAATCACAGCGAAGATACTAACTTTATATCATATTTTTTTGGGAGTTTTTTTAATATCTTTTTTGCTCTTTCAGATTCATTTTCAGGTAAAAAAAGTGTGCCTCCAGAGCCCGTCATACGAGCTGGTCCAAAATTTGACAGATTTTCTGCTGCTTTTTTAATACTAGGAAAATTACTAAACACGTGGCGTTCAAATGAATTTGATGTATTCCCATTAAGAAAATCTTCATATGAGTAACTGCAATTCTTATCATAGAGTTTTAAGTTCTGGTACATTTCTTTGGTTGAAATAACATGTTTGCTAAAAATAAGAATAAATAAGCTTGGTTGGATATAAATATTTGTTAGAATGTCTCCTTTTCCTTCAACCCAAGCATTTTTCTCATTCACAAAAAAAGGTACATCAGCGCCTAGTCTAGCTGCTACAGTTAGTAATTTTTGTTTTCTCATATTAAGATTATATATACTATTTAGAGCTTTAAGGGTTGTTGCCGCATTTGAACTTCCTCCACCCAAACCAGATCCGAGAGGAATATATTTTTTTAATTCAATATCAAGACCTATATTTTTTTTCGGGTATTTCTTTTTTATCAGTGAAACCGTATCAAATATTATATTTTTCTGCTCTAATTTTTTTATGTTTGATTTTATAAGTATTCGTTTGTCTTTTCTTTTTTTGAACGTAATGATATCCGCTAAATCAATTAATTGGAATAAGCTTTGAATATCGTGATATCCATCAGATCTTTTTTTCAAAACATGGATAAACCGATTAAGCTTTGCATATGATTTATATTGATTCATCTTTCTTTAAGGATTTGAGTCTCTCTAAGAATTTAGAATCATAATCACCAGATGATATTACAGTCTGTATTATTTTTTCGTACTCATTAAATAGAGAATTTTTTAAGAGTATTATACAATGATGTTCTACGATTTCTGGATCTTTATCTTTCATAAAAGCAACTGAAGAATATTTTAAAGCTTTAGAATAGTCTCCTTGTTTATATAGAACCCAACTCATACTGTCAATAATTGCGGCATTACCTGGATCATGACTATATGCCTCTGAAACGTAAATAGAAGCATCATCATACCTATTAGTATGTATCGTCAGGCTGTAACCTAGCGCATTCAATGTATTCGTATTCTTACTATCAATGCTCAAAATCTTTAGAAGGTCATCTTCCATATTTTCTATCTCATTCAATGATTCATATGCCATGGCTCTGGAATATAAAACACTAATGTCTCTTGGGTTATCCTTAAGATATTTAGATGTTATTTTGAGAATTTGTTCATATTGCTCCTGCGATCTTAAAATTGATATACTTTTCATCAAAATTCTTACTTGGTCAGACTTAACATTAAGAGAGCCTCTAATTTCATCAAGATAACTCAGTGCTTTGTTAGTGCCTTCTAGTTTATCTAATGAAGTGGCGATGTTTATGTAAGCAGGGATCTTCAAAGTATAATCTTGGATTCTCTCAAAATGATATACTGACTCAATATAGTTTTCTTTTTCAAGATAAAGAAGACCTCTTAAATATTCTATCCTATCGTCGTTGACGACAATGACTGATAAGTATTTTTCTGATAGATTATAGTAGCCATGATCAAATAATAAGCCTGAAATTTCGAATAGAATATTTGTGTCAGTTGGAGATATGTCTACAATAGATTGTATTAATTGTTTTGCTTCAATAGTTTTCTTTTGTATTAGGTAACTCTCTAGTAGTTCCAAACTAACTTGTTTATCAATCAGTGTTTTGCTATCTAAGTATGACTTTAGAACCCGCTCTGCAGAGTTAGGTTTGTCAATTTGTAAGTATGAGCTTGCTAGTAATCTCACAAGGTTTCTATCATTAAATGTTTTAATTTTATTTATGAGATCAATGACCTCTTTTGACATATTGTATGAATATATCAACTCAATATACGAAATAGCCAAATCTCTTGAATAATTCATCTCTAATTCTTTTTGAAAGAAATTTATAACGTTTAATCTATTTTTATTCTCAATTAGATAAAAAAATAATCGAGAGTAATCTACTTTTGAGGATGATTGAGTTAGAACAAGATAGTCACTATAAAAATCATGTGCAGATGAAAAATTTCCATTCTCTAAAGAGGATATTAGACCAAATTTTAATGATTCAGAAGATTTTTCAAGTTTATTCCAATATCTCGAAATTATGAGAGCATCATTATATTGATAACGAGAGATTGCTAGCTTTGACATCGTTAAAAATAATTTAATATCTCTGATATCCTTTATATCCCTTAAGAATAGATTTAGAGCTGCTGTCTCCTGGTTTTTTTGTAGTGCAATTCTCAAATATATCGAGTTAAATAATCTTTGATATTTTGGATCCTCAAAATTTTTAGTAGATGTAGATATAGTTTTCTCTGAACTGGTGTCATTAGTTGGACTACATCCTACTAGAAAGGCTACAAAAAAAAGAGCTAAAAATTTTAAATATTTCATGATAATAGTATAATATAGCACATAAGGAATTAAA